>JAQGHT010001037.1 GCA_028291565.1 Planctomycetaceae bacterium
GGAATTCAAGCCGCTGCCAATTCCCAGCAAGGCCACACGATCGCCGCCCTGGAGATGCCCTGCTTCAATCCCCAACGCCATGGTTGTTGGAAGCGCCGCCGCGCCGGTGTTTCCGAGGAATTCCACCGTGGGAAAATCAATGATCGGATTCAATCCCAAACGTTCGTAAAGCAGCTTTCGATGTGCCTTACCGACCTGATGAGTGAAGGCTTTAGTGACATCGGTGTTGGCCCATCCGAGAGCCCGGCACGTTTCTGCCCAGGTCGATTGTGCCAAATTCACCCCTGCGTGCAGCAATGCTTCGGAATCGGTCTGCATTCTCGGGCGATGGTCTCCATGCGCGGAAGCATCCGAGTCTCCTGCGCAGAGTCCGTGGCTGGATGTTTCCGCCTGGACTGCACCACCGAGTAATCGATTACCGCGGCGGCTGAGTTTCCGATCGCAGAGGACAATCGCCGCGGAACCACAGCCAATCGTCAACGAAGCAAATGCCAGCTTGACATCATTCCGGGTGACATTTGGAGTCCGCAGCAAAGATTCAATCGTCCCTTCGACCAGGTCTCGACCATCTTCTGTGCCAACAATGACGCCGGCCTGAACCTGCCCCAATTCGATCATATTGGCGAGCATCAAGACGCCATTCAGCAATCCGAGGCAGGCATTGCTGACATCCAGGACAACCGCGGAGTTTGGCAATCCGACAGCGTGATGGACACCGCTGGCCGTTGCGGGCTCCAGTTGATCGCGACAGACGGACCCATGAATCAGGCAACCAAATTTTTCGCGTGGAATCCCCGACTCGTCGATCGCTTTTCTGGCAGTCAGCGCACTGATCTGGCCCGGACGGACTCCACGATCCCAGAAGCGGCGTTCTTTAATCCCTGTCATCAGTTCCAGCCGCCCTTCAGGCAAACCGAGCGACTGATAAACAGGTCCCAATTGAGCTTCAATATCGTCCGAAGTCACAACGTGCGGAGGCAACAGGCAGCTGACCGCTTCGACGCACACATGCTGATACCGCATATCCGACCGCGTTGTAAAATTGACAAATAACGAGCCGCGAAAGAGCTTAATGCAATTTGCGGAAAGAAGTGGGGCAATCTTGTATTTTGGTTCGACGCAATGCGGGACGGACAGGAATGTCCATCCTACTGCGACCGGGACGGACAGGATGTCTATCCTACGGCGAACACGATGGACAGGAATGTCCGTCCTGCGGTGGATTGCGGTTGCTACTTGGCGGCTTCCGACTTTGCAGGGCGAGCCAGTCGCTCCAGCAGTGCGGAGACTTCGGTCAATTCAACACCGGTATTTGGATACGGGTTGTTGAATTTGTCACGAAATGCCAGTTTTCGAGCGCTGCGGACGAAACGCAATCCTTCGACTAACAAGTCTCGTTGAGCGTCAGTAATTTCGAGCTTCACGTTCGCGTCCATAAGGAAAGAAACCTGCAAATTATCCAAGGATGAGTTCACTATCGCACCTGGTCCGGTGACATGAGAACCTCCTCATATCACCAGCGGATCCTTCCTTTAGATCATCGAGCACTGCGAGCCAGTACATTCGCAATCGTCGTGCCGCTCGGTAACGTCTTAATCATTGTCAAGACTGGCACGATCCGAGAATCCGGCACAACTCACACGCTCGACAATACTCCTACCTGCAACATCCTTGTTACTTTGAGTCGTCTTTTTTTTCAATCCACCGGCCAGGAGGGTTTGCCCTTACGTCCTGCTCGTAGCTGAAGTCGTGAGACTTTGGGCGAATGTTTGAAATCAACCAAATTCTTACGAATTCGGCTACAGGAACGAGATCAAACTCCAGTTGCTCGCAGTGTGCCCTTCAAATAGGCAGCGCCAATGGATTGCGGAACGGCGGCTTCGGCTAAAACGACCATCGCCCGGTTTTCAGCGGTGAGAGCTTTCATTTCTTGCTCGGTCGCGACAGCCTGGGCTCGGCGTTCTTCTGCCTTGGCGCGTGCCACCCGCATGTCAGCTTCGGCTTGATCGGCCTGCAAGCGAGCGCCAATGTTGGTTCCCACGTCAATGTCGGCGATATCGATCGAGACAATCTCGAACGCTGTTTGCGAATCGAGGCTTTTGGCGAGCACCGTTTTGGCAATCAACATCGGATTCGCCAAGACTTCCTTATGCGAATTCGATGAGCCGATCGCCGAAACGATTCCTTCGCCGACTCGAGCGATGACTGTTTCTTCTGTCGCGCCACCAATCAGCTGTGCCAGATTGGTTCGAACTGTCACGCGAGCCTTGGCTTTCAACTGAATTCCGTCCTTGGCGACTCCGTCCAGGGTCGTGCGGCCAGTGAGTTTTGGATTCGGACAGTCGATGACTTTGGGATCCACACTTGTTTGAACGGCTTCCAGGACGTTTCGTCCCGCGAGATCAATTGCCGAGGCTGTTTCCCAATCGAGAGTAATATTTGCCCGGTGTGCGACAATCAAAGCCTGGATGACCCGGCGGACGTTGCCACCTGCAAGATAGTGGGCTTCCAAGCCCTGAGTTGAAATCCCCTTCAAACCCGCCTGCACGGCCATGATTTTACAATCCACAATCAATCGTGGATTGACCTTTCGCAGTGACATCAAAATCAAATTCACCAGGCTGACGCGGGCTCGCGAAAAGAACGCCCGGACCCAGATATCGAAGTATTTGGCAATGACGATCAACACGACCAAGAGCATCAACGCGGCGACACCCAGGCCACCGAAAATCAGCCATCTTGTATCCATGTCGCGAGTCTCCATCCGTTTTCGTAGTAGGTCAGCTCAACGTTGTCTGGCGATTTGCAGCACACCGGACAGACTGTCGCCTGGAATGCGAAACGCGCAATAGAGCGTCCCGATTTCAGTTTTCTGGTTCAGCTTCCACCTACTTTACGCAACCGACACGCCGATTTCAACTTCCGCAAGGGTTTGCAGGGAATCCGGGTCTGGCAAAAGTAACTGGCACGATCAGCCGGAATACGCGGGCGTCCGGTTCCGAGTGGATCAATGACTTTGAACTGGGATCATTCCATTGCAGATTTGGCAGGATAATTTCGGGGCAGGATGATGGGGAGGAAAATGCCGAGCCCGGGGCGGCCGATGCTGCCAGTAAACCTGGCCAGTCTCGTCTCATGGAATTTGTGGCTGCGATTTGCGAATTTGAAATGGTTCTTGGATAATTCGCCAAATGTCTTCGCGTGAGGTCGCTCACTTTATCACGCGAGCAATTTTTACTGTTCGCGGCCACGAATGAGTCCTTTTTCAATATTGATCCCCGCGATCAAACGTCTCATTCTTAACCGTGTGCGGCACAATCCGGTCCGAGACTTCACAACACATCTGCAGGAGAGAGCTTTTATGGGTGCTGATGCACGCATCGCGGAACTGAATCTGGTATTACCGGCACCACAAAAGCCCGCAGGAACCTATGCGCCCGTCGTCAGGACGGGAAACCTGATCTATGTCTCCGGGCATGGTCCACAATTGCCTGACGGTCAATATCTGAAGGGAATTGTCGGCAGTGAATTGACCGAAGAGGAAGGGAAGGCCGCCGCGAGGCAAACGGGCTTGTGCATTTTGTCGACGATTCGCCACTATTTGGGCACATTAGACAAGGTGACGAAGCTGGTAAAAGTCCTGGGGATGGTGAATGCCGCTCCGACTTTCGAAAAGCATCCTGCCGTAATCAACGGTTTCAGTGATTTGCTTGTGGAAGTCTTCGGCGAACACGGCCGTGGAGCCCGCAGCGCGGTCGGAATGGGAACTTTGCCGAACCGGATCGCGGTCGAGATTGAAGCGATTTTCGAGGTTCACGATTGATCTCAAAGAATGCAAGAGGGTGGGAACATTGCTGTTCCCACCCTCTTAGATCTAACTGTAAGCACTGATC
>JAQGHT010001052.1 GCA_028291565.1 Planctomycetaceae bacterium
GACTTCGAACGGCTGCTTGATTCCCCCCTCGTCAAAAAAATATCCACGCCGGATTAATCGCCTTTTAAAGACAGTCGTGGAGTTCACTTAACAGCCGCCATCCCATTTGGCTCGTCAACCTTGCACCTCATCATTTTGTTTATCTCACACAATGTTGCTGGTGTAAGCGCCTATCGTCATTTGCCGCGTTCGTAACAGACGCAGCAATGCCTATGGCATTGCATCACCGCAATCCAGCGCATGATTCATCGAATGGGAACAACAGAAGATCCCATTTGAGGAAAGAAAAGACGAGCAGTCTTTACGGTACTCATCGAGGGTTCTTCAAAACGACAAAATATCGATTGGAATTCGGATCAGTTGCCGAAGGGGTCTCACTCCTGTCTCTCACCCACACAATGTAAGGGTAAGAAGGGTCTGAATAAACCGGGGTTACATCCGTCGAATCAACGTGAGTGGCTCCACGCTGCATTAGAATCTCATGTCCTGTATTTTTGGTCAATGGACCTGCATCTGTAATCGTCTTTTTCAGAGCAGACAGATTTGGACTCGAAGCAGACATATCCGGAAGCCCGCTTGCATCTGGAGTGACTTTTACTTTCAGCAATTGCACATAGTGAGTCTCGACAGGATTGGAGTTGGGGGGGTACTGAAAATAGACGTTTTTCGTTTGAACTAGCTCTGTCGCAAATCCTACCCAAAACACGTCATTTCCGCTCGTGATCGAGAATTCTCCGCCAGGACTAATCCCCGTTGGAAATCCCAGAGGTCCCCCAATTCCGGCTCCATAGGTTGCACCATCAATCCCGTACCCTTCGACGTACGGCAACAAATTACCGATAACTGGAGGAGGACAGCTGCAGGGCGTAGTTGGACCTGCGGAGCAACTTGCATCGTAACTGACAGGAGTCTGCTGGACACCATCGGAACAGGGAATCGCATACCACGAACAATAAGTTCCATGGTTTGCGTAAGGAAACATCGGACAAATCCCAAGTACTGGATCAAGCCCTACTGGCCTGCCGCCAGCCTGACCACCGACAGGTGAACTGGGATTGTAGACATAATTCATTCGCTGAGAATGGCGGCCCCGTCGTCGTCCACTTGCATCTGCAGCAGTCATCGCTCCGACCACCAGAATTCCAACAAGAATCGCCAACGGCACTCGACGCTGAAACATAATTGGCCCTTCAGAAGTGATAAGTGTATCGGCAGAGATTTGCAAAGATTGGAGAAAGTGTAGCAGCATCTCACGTCAGCGACAATGTCCACGCAGCGACGTTTTTCAGAATTTGCATATTCAATATGAACATTGGCTAACGTATAGCGTGCTTGGCAAAACTAAGTTAGATATGTATGAAGGTCGCTGTCTCACTAACGCCGTTAAATAGGGACAGTAGCAAGACGACCCCATGGCTAACTGGAAACAGACTCCGAATAACTTGTCCTGTCCCTTTTCTTCCCTGTCACGGTCGGTTTTCGATAAGAAAGATTCAGCGTGGTCCTCATTCAAAGATCGGACATTCGTCGGACCTGACTCTGTTCGTCGAGAGCGGTCGATTTACTGACTTTGGGTTAGCCGTTTCTTACTCCAACGATTTCCGAATCGCAGCGTTAAAGTTCTTTTGGAACTCATCCGGACTGAGTGCGGAATCAACGGCTTTTTGACGTGCGTATTCTCCGCCGACCCACCGCAGGTTGCGGATTTCTCGTGGACCCTGCCATGCCTTGCCGTCCGTTTTCACTTTCTGGCCATCTTTCACTGTTGTCCCACTGGGGGAGATACTGAACTCGGTAACAGTCTGCCAGTTGACGAGTGGAGTCGTAACTTGGGGGTTGGTAGCGCTGAGTTCGTTCAGTTTCACGGAGACAGTCTGCCAGTCCAGGGAACCTTTCAGTTCCTTGGCCACTGTGTAGTCCACAGCGGGCTCGCCGGGAATCATTGCGCCCCATGCGTTGCAGTTGAACGTGAGTACGAGCTGGTTATCAGTCCGGCAGTTCACTTCAAAGTGCAGCGTGGCGCGGTCTGGGCCGCGCCATTTGGCGTCCTTCAGCTTGCGGGTCGTGGCCGTCCACAAAGGCGGATGTCCCCAGTTCAACAGGTACCAATCGTGCCAGCCGCGCGCACCATCGTCAATCAGCCGTTCCGGTTTGTCCGTGGCCTGCACATTGGCCGCTCGTAACTGCGTGGGCGCGACCGAAAGCACACGGGAGCTAATGGCAAAGCTGTCGGACTGTTCCTGCCCCTGAGCCTGCGCCGCGGTCCGATAGGACGGCGGAGTTTCATAGGCGACATCGGCGTAAGCGAAGATCGGTTGCTCAAGACTCATGACTGGGCAGTCCGCGTTCCACTGCTGGACCGATTTCACGGCCTTCGCATCGCGCCAGAAGCGGGTCAGCGCATGCGGGTCGAGGGAATAGTAAATGTCGACGCGCTGGATGGTCTGCGAGTCGTCCGGAGTGACGGTGATGCGCGGCACGCCGTTGGCAGTCTTGATATCCAGCACGATCTGCGGAGTCTGCGGCATCTTGAATGCCGCGCCCTTCAAGTGTTCCTCAAACCACAGATACTCAGTGATGGCGTGCTCATTCGTGTGCAGGTGATTCAGGTGCGGGGAAATGCTGAAGCGCACGCGAGCATCGGGCAGGCTACGCCAGTTCCAGGCCATGTTGTCGATGTGGGCGTGGAAGTCATTGGTGGGCGAGAGCCATAATACTGGGCAGGTAATCAGCGGGATGTAGGCGTTGTCGGAAATGCAGGCCAGTTCCAGGGCCGTTCGATTGTCTCTCCTCCCTCCCGGCAAATCGATCTGACTGACCACAAGGTCTCCTGAACCTCCGCACGACGGAACGGCCGCCTTGATTCGCTTGTCAATGCCCGCGAGATTGGTGGTGAGTTTGCCCCCCATGGAATGGCCGTGCGCACCAATTCGCGTCGGATCCACTTCCTGCTGCTGCTCCAGGAACGTAATGGCCCGGCGTGACGCTACCAGCACGAGAAACCAGTTGCTGTTCCGGGGCGACTCTACTGTATCGAGCGTGTATTCATCCGGCATGAGAGAGCCGGCAAAATGGTTCGCCTTATTGCGCTGCGGCGGATGTGTGGCATCGAGCTTTCCCCAGTCGGTTTGCGGTCCGTTCCATGTCCCCTGGCCAAGACTCATTTTGTTGCCACCCCAATTGATCGAGATGCCGGCATAACCGCGTTTGGCGTACGTCACCACGCTGTTGAGCGAAGCCGACTGTCCACCACCGTGCATTTCAACGAGCGCGGGGAGTTTCGTTCCGCCTTTCGGAAAGGCGTAGAACCCTGCGACTCTCGACGGCACTCCTTTGAAAATACCAACCTGATAGCGAACAATTCGGCAGACAACGTCATCCTGCTCCCAGTCCTTGAGGACTTCGATATCAAGCGTCGTGGTTTGGTCGATCTGCTCGAAGTCAGCCCAGAGTTCAGTCAGCGTCTTCGGGGTCTCGGCTGCTCGGACCTCGGATTCAAACAATGGCAGCGCCAACGAAGCTCCCGTGGCATAAAGGAAATGGCGGCGAGTCAAAGTATTGAGCGTCACAGTTCCGCGACCTTTGGGTTTGTTTGGATGTATTGGTTGAACGAAAAAGTCAGGCGTGTGTGATCAAAAACGATCCTACTCGTGTCGGAGAGTGCCCACAAGCTTGACGCGGTCGATTTGAGATTTCCTGTTTCGATGAGCGGAATCACATGGCGACTACTCGCAATGTCTTGGCGGATCCGACGGTCACTCCGCTTTTTTCACCGCATCTCGCGGTGCGTATGACGCGTTTTTCTGCGCAGGGACGAGAATGCCCACCGCAAGCAGTGTCTTTCAGTTCACAAAGAGCACTGCTGCTCCGTTGAGTACATCGGGAAAGCAGTACATCGGGAAAGCAGTGGCACCGGAAGACGCAAAGTTAAACCGCTCTAGCCCGGACTTAGGAACAAATACCACCTATATTCATCCATGCTTGTTGATGCGTTGTTCCCCGATGCTAAACGTTTCGAGGGTCAAAGGCAATAGTAATAGCGGTCCGTCATATCCCACGAGTTCTGGCGGACTTGGCCCCACCCGATCAGGTCCGCTGCTTGCAGTTGACGCAGTGAGATCATCCTTGTAGCTTGAGGACTCATTTCGAAGTCCCACATCTCCGTGCTTCACAACACTGTTATTCATTGAGGGAAAGCATGTCTCCAACGGATGATCCGGCCCGAGTTGCGTTTCGTCGGTGCCTGCAGGCGATCGATGCTATCGATCACGACGAATTCCGTGACGCCTTCAAGTCTTGCCGCCAGTCGTCGGCGAACAGGGGTCTGTTAGCCTACAAAGCGGCTGAAGCAGGACAGGTGCCGATGATGGAGACTCTTGACAGCCTCGGGTTTGTCTATGACGAACCAACGCTGGTTGCCGCCGCCGGAAAGGGCCATTTGGAGGCTGTGCAATGGTTGTTGGAACGCAAGGTCGAAGTGAACAGAGACGAAAAAGGTCTGCCAAAAAGCCTGGCTTTAGAGTTTGCTGGAAAGGGTGGATACCTTGCGGTCGTCAAGCTCTTGATCGACAGCGGGGCTCAATTTGACACCAGTACACTGTCTGCAGTGAACGACGAAGTTCGTGAGTTTCTAAAGTCACTCAGCCCGAAGACGCCCCTGGAACGGCAACGCGAAATGGATCGAATAGCAGCCAGACTTCCGGGTGAAGCCGAACATCTGGCGGCGGTTGTCGACAATCTCCACGACCATTCGTTGATGCTGAAGTATGCAGAGTGGTTGACATCGCAGAAAGATCCTCGCGGAGCATTCTTGAAGAAGTTTGTCGCGGCCTGCACGTCCACGAAGGACTCCAACTTTCCCAAGCCACGAAAGCTCCCGCAAAACTGGTTGAACCTGATGGGCTATCAATTGGTTCAGGACATCATTGAAAACGATCTCGTCCAGCAGAGAGAAGCCATTCTGCGACTCGCGCGGCCAGTGGCATATCTCAACGCGAACAAAGCCACTGATGCGGAGCTTGTCGTCGGCACTAGCAAACTGGGAGGCCTGCCGGACCTTCCGACCGACGTGGCCTGGCCTCGCGGCAGAGACTGCACAACTTCGTATCAGACTGACTGCGAAAGCGAAGAACCTTGTGGTTTTGTCGGCCAGATCAACTTCGCCGATCTCGTTGGAACCCAAGTCGGACGTCGCCTGCCAGGTTCTGGATTGCTTTCCATCTTTGCGTTTTTCGACTTTAACACCTGCGAAGATGGCGTTCGAGTTCTCTATCATCCGAACGTGGAAGATCTTAAACGGACCACCCCCCCCAGTGAATTGTCCGAGGCCAATCAGACTCAACCAACAAAGGCCTTGTCATTTGAGGAGGGGTTGGATTTGCCTTGGCACAACGGCCCGTGGGCCGACGACCTCGCGCTGCCGGAAAGTCATGACTACAGCGAGCTTTTCAGGTCATACGCCCCAGTCCTGTTGGGTTATTTTCACGGAACAACCGGTGGAGACGTCACTCCTGACAAAGACTGGCTGCATCTGCTCTCCGTTAAGCCGCATGTTCGATTCCATCTTCAGATCCATAAGGATGATCTTGAAGCAAGAAACTTTGACAACGTGAAGGTTATATGGATCGACTACGATTGATTGCCCGAGGGGTCACGAGTATTTCCAACTCGCCCCGAACCTTTCAGTTTCATTTTCGAGGATCAAGTTTGTACCCAATTGGCGAGGAACCGAGCATGTACCCAATTGGCGAGAATTAAGGACCGGCGAAGTAATTATTGTCGTATCAGGGAGGGCGTCCGAACTAGCTTAAGCGATCATTAGAGTGCATAATCCAATCGTATTCACGGTCACAAGATCACCCCGTGCCCGCAAATTCTCAAATGGGTGTTTCAACCCTGTCGTTCCCCAACGGGGATCCATCAATAGCCCAGGGTTGCAGCGTAGCAGCTACCCTGGGTTGAGTGTTCCTCGAGATCACTACCCCAACGGGGTTGCGCCTGTCGAAATCGGGTCTCCGCAGAGCGCAACCGCGTTGGGGTAAAACGGTATTTTATGGAATCTACCCAGAGTAGCCGCTGGGCGCGGCAACCCTGGGCTATTGACGCATCCCCTTCGGGGAAAGGAGCAAACTCTCATTTTGCTGTCACAGATTTCGGAACATCTGATACTTCTGTTAATAGCACGGTTTCGTTTACGAACTTTCGACTCTCGATACGTACTCTAAGATCGCCGATGCTAACAGCGATCTTATTTCGGCACAGCTGACCGTGCTGATCGGGGTCCCCTTTACACCTCAGCTACTGCCAGTGGAAGGTCCAAAGGACGAGGACGAATTCCACATGATCGGCCAGGTTCGCAAGGTCACGCCCCAACCTGAACCCGTAAAAGGAGGCCGCGTCATGGAAGTGGACTGTGGATCACGTACAATCCAGGTGTTCTATCCCACGGACATGGACTTTACGATCAATACGTCCGATCCCGCGCTGATCAAAAAAGGTGACTCGGTAGAGATCGATGGCACCGTTGTGAAATCTGGCAAGCAAATCACAGCGAAAACGGTTTCCGTGGTCTCGGCGGAACCGATCAAGTCGGCGGATTATTTCGCAAGCATCGAGGATGCCAAGAAGAATATGAGCTCGAAATCGTCAACGAAGCCAAAGACTTCACCGAAAGCTGCCCCCAAAGACGGCGCGGCCGACGAGAAAGAGAGCGGCGCCGAGAAAGTTGTGCCCGGCACACCGAAGAACAAGAAGAGCGCCAAACCGAGCCTGGCTGATCAGCCTTAGCAAGCCATTTGTTCCCCCCATACCACGCCTGTCACGAGCCGTGTGCCCAATTGAAAAAACACAACCACAAGTTCTAGACAATCGAACAAGTTGCTCCTTGTCCATTTGCGACTGACCTGCCACAATGCGGCATCGAGGTCGATGTCTTAGTTGAAGTCGTCTGGTGACAATCCCTTGTGAACGAAACCCTTTAACATTTTGAGCAACATATGGTTGGAATTGCGATCGGTGCCGGGATCCTGGGATTAATCATCGCGGTGATGGAGCAGGATGAATTTCCCGGTTGGTTTCCGATGATTGTCTGTGTCTTGGCCGCGATTGTGCCGGCGGCAATCATCAATACATTTCTGCCTCCAGACCTTTCAGTCATAGGGTTGACAGTGGGGTCCGTTTTCGCAGGGTGTGCTATCTCGGCCTTCTGTGGAATGTCCGTAAAACGGGCCACCATTGCAGCGACGATTTGGTTTGCAATTCAGTTTGCAATGTCCCTCGGAATCCACTTGATGTTCAGTGCGCGATAGACTGCGACTCTGATTAGAGCGGGAGCTTGAACAGCGCTTCCGAAAGTCGCCAGTGACGTCTGGGTCGCACTGATGCAATAGGACTGTTTCGGGTGCCACTGGCTTCGCCAGTGTTTGGGAACTCAACTGCATTTTCAGTTTGGAAAAGACGTTCGAAGTGTTCGCAGAATCACCGCACTGGCACCCGGCGGCCGTATATTACTGAGCTGAGCTTACCAGTCCTCGATTGTGGTCTTTTCCTGTGTCAGACTCCGTGTCGACTAGGCTTGTCGTAAGTTATTACAGGGCCAGCGGCAGTGCCATTCACGCTGGACCTATTTTCTCCGGGCAATCGCGAAATGGCACTGTCCAATTAATCTGTTTCAATCCGCACGAGACCCCAGAAAGCCGCGTTCCAAGTCCCTTGATCTGTGTCGTTCTCTAACGCGATCGAGACAGTTTGTCCGGCATGGTGTTCTGACAAATCGAACAGAAATTCCGCCCACCCATCCGTTGTTGTTTGCGGACCGATCACCTGCTCAATTGGCGGGTCTTGGACGATTGGATTGCCACTCCCGATTTTAACTCTGAGCAACCAGCTTCCGCGCGGATCAAAAGAAACGATAATCCGCAAAAACGCTTCGCCGGTCGCTGGCACCAAAAAGGGATCAGTCCTGGTCAAGACACAGGGCTGGTTGGGAGCAACAGGATTCGTACACACGACGCCGCTTCGGCTAAAATAATTCTCCAGCAATGCGATACCCGGTGGTCCCACAGCATTGGTTACGAATCCGGGGGCGACATTCGCAAGAATCCCGTCAAATTGAGCAACGACGTTCGTTTGAATCGGCACAATGCGTCGTTTGTCGATTGGAAGCACGGAAGTATCATTCCCATCCAAATCGGAAAGCAACCACACAAGACTCAATTGCGTGTCGTAATAAAGCCGCTGGATGACGTCTCGAAATGAATTGCCATCCATTTTGAGCTTAGTGGCCAGATCTTCCGTTCTCTGATGAAACTCCTGATCGGCTTGAGCTGAACCTGAATAAATGTCTCGATAATAAGCCACGTCAATGGCTCCATTAATCCCTTCAGCTCTCAGGACGGCGACCGAGGTCTCGGGCAAGAACAGATACAGCAGCGCCTGATCCATCCAGCACACAATTTCCGCCATACTGAACGGTGTGTTGCGGATCAATTGCATAGGATTCGAGCAAGCCAATGCGGTGGCGCTGCCGATCCCTTCCTCCTGTAATCGCTCGGCTTTTTCTGCCGAGATACCTCGAATCCGCGTCAACGGCACGTCGGTGGATGCCGATTCAGTGGACGCAGTACCCGACCACATGCGGCGAGCCGTCACTTTGATTAATCCCACAACTTCGCGAGACGAAAGACCCGCGAAGAAATAAAGAGTTGAGTAAGCAAGTGGGATGCCGGTGGCTCCGGAGCCGTCCTGCTTCGGCGGAGTGGGGCCGATTATTGCCTGGGTGAGCCCTCCCAGAATCGGTCCCAGACAGAGACTCGCGACGGTCCAGTAGGCCATGCCCGGAGTCAGATCCCGCTGAAAATAACGGGAAAATAAAGTAATCAAGACGTAGACATAGGCTCCACTTGCGCCAAAGATCACACCTCGCATGTTGTCATCGTATGTCGCAGACAAAATCGGACTCGCCCGGCCTGAAACGACAAATGCGAGCGTGATGCCGACGAGCAACGTTAATGCTGCTGGCAAGAAAAAATCCAGCAGCACGCCTTGAAAGCCGTAGTAATACTCAATATCTGATTTCAGCTGCTCCCGCTGGATCTTCCGCTTCCTGTTCTGAGGCAAATTCACATAGATGAGGGATTCGTAGCGACCATCCAGTGAAGTGAGCTTTCGGCTTTTGTCGACGAAGTACAGAAAGAAGCCATACTGAAAGATCAGCAATGATGGAATCGCGGCAAGGACCAGAAGAAACCACATCTGACGAATCAATTTCCAGGAGAACAGTGTCCCTTCAAGCAAGTCTGGGCTGATATTGGTGGAGAACGCGATCAGCACGACGACCAGGGTCGTGATGAGGATGGCGATGAGGGTCGTCCACAGGATGTTCGGCAGGTTTTGCAACATGATTTCTCAACATCGTTCGACGTTCGGACATCTGGTCAGAGTTGACATGTTATGAGTTGAACAGATTGCGGTACAGTTTTCAATCCATTTTTCCGGTACTCTAACAATTTTCTGTACATTGCTGGGTGGCACTCTACACCGTTAACCTTTTCGGACGCGAAATTCCTCGTAGCTGAAGTCGTGAGACTTCGGGAGAGGGGCCTCAAATCGCCTGAAGTCTCACGAATTCGGCTACAAAGGGGTTAACGGCATAGGGTAACACTGACGCAATAGGACTGTTTCGGGTGCCACTGGTTTCGCCAGTGCTTGAGGGGCCAACTGCATTTTCAGTTTGGGAAAGATGCGACAAGTGTTGACAGAATCACAGCACTGGCATACCCAGTAGCACGCGGTTCCGTAGCGTTTCCAGCTGGTCTGTTGAAGGTGACTTGCATCACTCCTTCAAGTAATCCCCGACCGCGCCACCTCGCCTCTGCATCATCCCTCACTTGTTTGACATTTCGAATTCATTCATACTTCCAATGTGTGACCTTCACAGAGCCTGTCCGGCAGAAACTTTTCGTATTACATATTGATGCTCGAGATCAATTGGGGGCCTCATGGCAGGGAAAGAAAAGAATTGGCTCAAAAAAGACAAACTTAAAGGAAAGCGGTTTGTATTTGCGGGCAAGTTCGGCGGCGGAGGCCGTGGTCTCAGCGAAATGGTGGCATTTGTTGGCAGCCAGGGAGGTACGGTTTTAGAAGATGATAAGGTCGCCCCCGACTACCTCGTTGTCGGAGCGGGCATCGGAGGGAAGCCTCCAGCCGCGGTCGCAAAAATTCAGAAGCGACACCCGAACGTCCAATTGATTGAAGAGTCAGGATTTTACATCCTGATCGCCATTGATAGCGAAGAACTGGTCTCGCTCATCGAGTCGGGGCCTCATGGCTATCTCTACTGGAACACTGTGCGCTGGATGTTGAGTAAACCTGAAGTTCCTTTGACGATTCGCGACATCGTCTTTCGTCGATGTACGATGGACGGGTTCTATCACAACGTTGAATTTGACAACTGTGATTTCCGAAATGTGACATTTCAAGAAGTCGGACTACATGGCGCCAAACATTCGATATTTGACGGGACGACCATGGAACAGGGGGCTTTTACAAATGCTGAAGATTGTCGTTTGCTCAATGTGACGATGAACAAAACTCATTGGAATCCCGGAGTATTTGCGCGTTGTGATTTCACTGGTTCGAAACTCAATATCGATTTCGGAGGTTATACACGGGCGACCGATTGCAGCTTTCAAAAGGTCGATCTCAATGGGGCTCGATTGGCTTCTTCAGTATTTCAATCCGTTGATTTCCGCGGTGCGAATCTCAGCGATTCCAACTTGACTCAGTGCGAATTTACGGGTGCGCAATTAAACGACGCTGATTTATCTCGCTGTGACCTGCGTGGGGCACGCTTTGTGAATGCAGATTTGACACGCACGAAGTTTCATGACTCATTACTCAGCGGCGCTACACTGTCGCAATGCGTCATGAATGCTACCGACTTCTCCGGTGCAAATCTGACGGACGCCGAAACATCCGGTGTCGATTTGTCCCTGGCGAAGAACGCGATGCGGCGGCAACTCCCTTCCATCGGACCAGGAATGCAGGAACTCGCGGAAATTGCGAATCGATCAGAAAAGTTTAAGGCGAGTGTTGATTTGGGGTTCGAGGACGGAAACTCAGTGACCCTGGTCATGGGGGTGGAACTGCGACGCGACAATCGATTTGTCTGGGCACAATATTGGCGGAACACGTTCAATTTCAATTGGGATCACCACGTCGAAGCTCCCACATTTGAACAGGGGATGCTAAACCTGGCCAATATGTGGTGGCGCGGCAAACCGATTATTAGAACACTGACGTTTGAGACGAAAAAATGTCCAGTCCGAACCCCAGAACTCATCAAACTGGCAACCGTTGCCTGGAGCGAAGCCTGCGGTTTGGAAGCACCAATATCCTGAGACTGGATGAGAGATGACGTCACCCGTAGCGATTCAAGAGGTGTAATTTTGTTTGCCGAGGTAATCGGCGGACTCTTGACCATCCGTTCAAATCCGGCTGGGTGTCACTGATC
>JAQGHT010001053.1 GCA_028291565.1 Planctomycetaceae bacterium
CGTTCGGCAATGTAAACATTCGTCGAAAACAATAGCCGCGATGCGAGTTCCGGGCGAATTCCGTCGCTGAATAGAGGCGCGAAAATCGACGCGATTCCGCAGGCGGTCAAGAGACCGCGTTGGACGACGCCGTGCGGCAGCTCCGCATGGCGCAGGACATCTACGAGTGTAATCCCCGCAATCCAGAACATCAGTAAATAGGCCGTCGCTGAAAGTCCCAGCGTGGGGATCAACACGGCTTGAATCAACAGGCCTCCGACTAATGCCGAAGCGACCCCTGTCCCAGGCAAGGTGACAAACGACCAGGTCGTTCGTGTTGCCGGAAAATTCGTTTGCGAATCGGTCGACGCCCCCGTCGATTTGTTGAACGAACTCAAGGACCAGACGTAACCTACCGGGATGGTCAGCGCGGCGATCAGCAAGTCTCGCAATCCCTGCAATAGCCAGACGTCGGAAATTGATCCCGCAAGTGTGATCAAACGATAAACGACGAATGAGAATCCCGCGGTGAACGACAATGACGAAGCGATCAGGCTGATGCTGCCCCAGAGCAGGCGTCGCCGCTGGCTGACTTGGTTTCGAGATTCAAGTACAATTCCCAAAGCCATTCCGGTCAGCGTACCAGTTGCGATCGCAGTGAACACATAGATCGTCGGTACCAGGACCAGCCCGATGACGTTTGACTGCCACACAAGCAACCCGCCACAGGCACATGCCACGGAGAGATACTGACAAGCGCCGAGGATGGTTGAACTGCGGCCGCCCGCCAATTCTTTTGCGACGCCCTTGACCGCGACCGGCTTTGAATCCAATTCCTTCGCCGCGCCACTCGAAATTCTGGAGCGAAGAATTGCAAACCGCGTCCCCAATACCACCAGGCTCGCCAGTACCGACGTCAGGTACAGGTTTCCAAAACTGAGTACCGGGCAAATGAGAATTCCGGCTGCCGTACCCAAGAGAAAGCAACTTGAGGGAACCTCGGCGGCCCCGATGACGGTAGAACTTTTAGAACCGGATTGGACTTCCGAATGTTGTGGCAGCAGAGCCAGCCGTGATACGCACCAAACGGGAATGGCCAGCATGAGCATGGCCCAGGCAGACGCATAGCAAAAGAGAAAACCCGGTGAGACCAGACTTGACTCTGACAGAGCGTATTCGTGGATATTCCAGATCCACGGGCCGGCGGCGACAAGAACCAGCAGCAGGCCAGGTTCTATGAAGTTTCGCCATGACAACGAATTCGCTTGGAAGGGGGTGATTTCTTGCGGTCCCCGCAAGGTCGAGCTGCCCCACGCGATGGCCCAACCCAAGCCCGCCATGCTCCAGGCTGCGGCAATGACCGGGCTGGAACAGCCCAGTTGAGACAGGAAATGCTGAACGAGCGCCAGCAGGATCCCGCCAGCTCCAATGCCGCAGAAAAACGTCGTCCATGGAACTGCCCGATATGTCATCCGGCAAATTCCACAGCTCAGACCGAAGATCCTGGTCCAAATGGCATTCAACATGGCATCCCTGCCTCAGAAAAAACCTGCCGATTCCCGGCCGACCTTGGCCAGAAATCATGGAAACCCGCGAAATCGCCGCAGAAAACGACTGGCTTCCCAACTGTTTTCCAGGCGCAATTCCAAGCGAAAGGTGTAACGTGCCGTTGCAAATCTTACGCAGCACACATTTCAACCGGCGGTTTGTACCGAAAATCCCGTTTCAAACGCAAGATGAACCTGTTTCGAACGTTTCGTTGACCGTCAGAGCAAACAATCGGAAGTCGTGAACCGACTAGCCTTTGGCGATTCTCCCCGAACAGGATGCCAAGAAATCCAACTTTTTCCGCCTCGAACGGTTGCATCGGCCCACTTTGCAAGCTAGTATTATGACATTGAGACTCAGTCGCAACTGAGTTTTTCCCGCCCAATTGAGTCAGCCAGCCACAGGCCTGACGCAGACGCCAACCAGCTCACAGGCTGTTGTCGCTGCTCTCCAGTCACCTCAGCCAGCCCCACTTGACTCGCGATTCCGTTTCCTAATGCCCCTGAATGCTTGGTAACGGTTAGCTAACAAGGAGACTGTTTGTGGTGACATCCCGTTCACGCCGCGCGTTTACTTTGATTGAATTGCTGGTGGTCATCGCCATCATTGCTGTCTTGATCGCACTTTTGTTGCCCGCAGTCCAGCAGGCGCGAGAAGCAGCCAGGCGGACGCAGTGCAAAAACAATTTGAAACAGCTAGGAATTGCGCTGCACAACTATCTCGATGCCTTGTCGGTCTTCCCTCCGGCAAACTGCTACAGCGCCTCTAGTTCATCGGTTTCCTGGTCGATGCAATCCCGGATTCTGCCCTATCTTGATCAGGGAAACTTAACGAAACTGATCAATTTCAGTGTGGCTTATAGCAACCCGCTCAACGCAGCGGTGACTGGTAACCGCATTTCGGTGCTTCTGTGTCCGAGCGACCAGAATGACAAGCCAAAACTCAGCGCCACCGGTGGCAACAATCACTACACTTTTAGCTATGCAGCAAGCCGCGGGACATGGTTCGTCTGGGATCCGGCGACTCAAACCACGGGCAACGGCGCTTTCGGCGTCAATTCACGCTATACCACGGCAAGTTTCACGGATGGCCTGTCGAATACGATTGGACTTTCGGAAATCAAGTCCTTTCAGCCTGTTTACAATAAATCAAATCCCTCGGCGACGATCGGCACACCCATGCCGCTGACCCCTTCTGCTGCTGCGGGCATGTGCGGCGGGACTTTGTCGACAACCGGCCACACCGAGTGGGTGGATGGGAAAATCCACGAAACATCCTTCACCGGGACGTTTGCGCCGAATACGCAAGTTCTCGTTGCGGGTGTCGATGTCGACTATGTTTCGACAACCGAACAGGCCCCAACATCCACGGCCGTGACCTATGCGGCGGTCACATCGCGCAGCTGGCATATTGGAATCGTCAATTCGTTGTTGATGGACGGATCTGTACGCAGCGTCAGTGAGAATATCTCGACGACAGTCTGGCAGTCGCTCATCAGCCGCAATGGTGGTGAGATCGTCGGTGAGTTCTAATCGCGGCAACAATTACGAGACAATTCGCGAATCCCCCGGCGTGCCGCTCGTCGGGGTGGATCACCGGCCTTTGCACGACTTGAAATAGGATACTGTTTGCGGCCACGAATGAGTCTTTTTCAAAACTGATCCCCGCGATTAAACGTCTCATTCTTACCAGTGCGCGGTCGAGAACTCTCTGTAAAAAGAGTAGTGCAAAGGCCGTAGACCCACCGGGGCAAGCCCGGTGGCG
>JAQGHT010001062.1 GCA_028291565.1 Planctomycetaceae bacterium
GACGAATTTCGGTCAAGAAAATGCGACAGAAGCGGGCGGCCGAAAAAGCGACTTACATCGCCCGGATGGTTCAGGGAACGCAGGGACTTGAAGTCGCTGGAGTCGATGCCGCCGGGTTCGATCGACTGGTTGAAGTGGCCGCCGCCGCACTCCTCACTGGGAACAAAAGAAAGCTGTGGGATGATGAGTGATGTCGGTTGGGGTATTTTCCCCGGGAAGTGAGCGAGATTAGAGAGGAATACATCGAAGCCGCAAAAACGGCCGATCGACGGAACTACGAATTGCTTATTGAACTTCATCGCCGGTATACTCCGGGTTAGTTGTGCCCCAATGCAAAACTCTATCCCGAAAGTGAGTGGACGTAAAACAAAACCCAGCCCATATCTGTCCTGAATTGTTCCAGGCATTCTGACTCGATTGCAAATTGACGCCGCAGGCTGGAAGGCGACATTGGAACAGATGATCAGACTCCTCAAGGCTCGTCGGCACCTATTTGGGCGGCACCAGCCGCCTGAACGAAGTCGCGGCGCAGCGAGACACGAGATTCTTGAAAAACGTCGTGGGTCGAGAATCCCCGATGACCGCTCCGAGCGCGAGCTAGTCCTGACGGTTTGGATCCCAATCCTCTGTTCGTGGTAGGCTCTCTGAACCGCGACACTTCTCCGTGCGCAGATGGATTTGCCCCAAGCAAAGATCGGGCAAAAGTGAACAAGCCGACCTGCATCGATCGACCAACGTCCGCTCAATGAACGGCCTTTTTAACTAATCCGCGCAACAGAGATTCCCCTGTAAGCACTTTCCGTCCATCTACTCGCCTCAACGGCCAGCTTCAATATGCGTGTCTTTTGTTTCGATCTTTCCCCGAAATGATACTCGTGTTTACTAAATGCGTCGTAAGTGATTATTGGGTAAACGGTAGTGCCATTCATTCATGTCTGACACTTCAACGGAAGTCGCTGACAGGTCGTCAGAAGCCGAGTTGATTGGAATCGGCGGCTTGATGTGAAAGTTCAAACTCTGGGACGCTCAAAAGAAGAGAAGGAACAAAGCCGCTACGACGAACTCGGCTCAGCACAAAACGCGACGGCCTCAGCCCGCTCGCAAAGACTCACAAAATCACCCCAGTTCCTGTAATATCTGCTCATCAACAACGAGGACAACTCATCTGCCGAAAATCTTCGTTTGCGGTTCATTTGCCTGACTGTTTCTTGAGCTTACGGTAGAGTGTCGCGGGATCGATCCCAGCATCCTCGGCAGCAGCATGACGATTCCCGCCATGGCGTTCGAGGAGTGACTCGAAAAAGTCCGCTTCGAACTGTGCAAGGGCATCGCGGTATGCGAGACCAGTGTAATCCGTCACGGGAAGAGGGAGAATTGGCTCCAATTCGAAAGGGTCAGCAAATGCTTTGCCATCGGACAGGATAACGCCCCGCTCAACGAGATTCCGCAGTTCGCGGATATTGCCCGACCAGGGGTGTTGCAGGAACCGTTCCATCAATTCGTCAGGAACTGCAAGCGCGTGGTCGCTCCCGCCGCGTGTGCAGTATTCGGTAACAAAATGGCGGACAAGAGCCGGGATTTCTTCCGTTCGCTCGCAAAGCCGAGGTAGTTGGATGGGGATGACGTTGATCCGATAGTACAGGTCGATCAAGAACGTCCCCTCCGTAACCGAATTATGGAGTCGAGGCCCGGTGGCGCAAATCAACCGAACGTTGGCTGAGGTTTCAGCGGTCGCCCCCAACCGTGTGAACCGATGTGTTTCCAGTAGCCGGAGCAGTTTGCTCTGAAACGCCAGACTGCTCTTGGCGATCTCATCTAGAAACAGCGTACCGCCGTCGGCGGCCTCGTACTTCCCCATCTGGGGGCGATCGGCTCCCGTGAATGCCCCGCGAACATGTCCGAACATTTCGCTTTCCAGAAGAGTCTCGGCGATTGCGGCGCAGTTCACCGCGACGAACGGCCCCGTTTTGCGCGTGCTCTGTTCGTGCAGGGTGCGAGCGACAAGTTCTTTGCCGGTACCGGTCTCTCCCAGGATGAGGACATTAGCATCGGTGGGCGCGGCCCGGCGGATGATTTCGTGTACGCGCTGCATCGCCGGACTCGACCCAACGAATCGGCTGTCCGTGACCGGTTCCGCAAACAGGTCGCGGAGCCGCTCGCTCGCTTTGAGCAGAGCTTGTTGGATCCGGTGATTGGTTTCCTCCTTGTTGCCGATGTCCTTGCCGATAAACCCATTCGCTCCGTGTTCGAACGCACGCTTGCGGGTTGGCTCGTCGTCGTTTGCGGTCAGAATGTAGATTTGAGTATGCGTGAGATCGTTGCGGATCCGGGTTAGAGTCTCGAAGCCATCCATGGGGCTCATGTTCAGATCAAGCAAGATCAAGTCATACCGCCGTTGCTGGACAGCTGCGATGCATTCGACCCCTGACCCGACAGCAGTGACGTCATGTCCCCAGCGGCGCAGGAACATGGTCAAGCTTTCCCGCACTGGTGCCATGTCATCCACGATCAGAATGCGAGCTGCCGACACAGCACGACCTCCTCACATCTCTCCTGGTGACTATTAATCTTCTTGATTGAGTATTGAGACTGCGTCGCGTTTCGGGATTGTGAGTAAGGATTCAGAATTGCTTCGCGAAGTGCCGCCATAATATCTTTGTTCTGGATTCCTGATTCCCGGGACACTTCAGATAAGTCTTTGATTTCAGGCGGAGCAGAGAAAGGCTCTCTGCAATTGGTGAGCAGCCTGACTTCATAACTCTCGTCGGGGAAATCGAGATTCACTTTGGGAAAAGTCGACGGCAGCCAGAGTTTTCCCGCCTTGTCTCGCCCCCGCGAACGATCATCTGCGAGAAGGCTTGACCGAGTCGTCGTCTCCCATGTCCATTTGGCGACTACGGGGGCCGCAGTTTCCGTTAAA
>JAQGHT010001230.1 GCA_028291565.1 Planctomycetaceae bacterium
CCTGCGCGGGATGCGACAAATACACGTCGATCGAATCACTGACATAACGGCTACCTAACCGGTTTATAGCGATACTATTCAGTATTTCACAACACGTATTTAGGACTTTACAATGCCAACTCCCCAATTTCCATACTGCTCAAACACAACCGTCCCGAGCAAGATCAGCGGCACCATTCAACGAAGTGGCAACAAATGCCCGTCGCCGCAGACGTTTTCACTTGATATCACCGATCAGGGATGGTCATTCGATTCACCGAAATTGAAAGCAAGTGTCGGAATTACTCGCGGACCGAGCGGATTCGTCGGAGTCTTAAATTGGAAACTTCAGGATGGTGATTGTGTCGCGGGCCCCCCTCAGCTTAATGAAGAACCGATTTCATGCGGCTCGTTTTCTCTTTCTTCCGGACTGGAAAATGCTCCGGTTGCATGTTGCCCAGGCTCAAACGACGTGGCGATCATGGTCTTTGCTTTCGCAGAGGGAATTCCTATCGCAAGCGGGACGCCACCAATTGCGTGTCCGATATTCTGTACGAACAATCCACCGTTAGTAAGTGGACGGCCGATTCGATACGCTACCGGCGAGATGTTCTTGAATGCGGTTGATCTGGCCAGTAATTCATTTGGTCTTCCTTGGGGCCACACTCGCAGTTTTTCCAGCAGACTGTCAACGAGTGAAACGATTGGTAATGGATACAATTGGCGCGTCGCCGAATGGCCGCTACTCACGTTTCAGTTCGGCGGTCCAATTGTTGTTCAAGGAAGCCCCGGTTCTACTTTCTGGTACGACAGTGTCGGGGACGCGTTTGTTCCACGTTACGGTGTCAGAGATCAGCTCATTCACGACATCACAGCGGGTGTCTATCGCCTGACCAATTTAAGTGGCGTTATTACGGAATTCGACGACGTCAGTGGAATGTTTCTTCGCCGCCTGGATGCCGCCGGGAATAGCATCAAAGTTACAGCCTGGACTCCCAACTCTTTTAACTTCACATCTGTCGAGAGAACCTATAGCGCCGGTGGAAATACGACCGTCGAGCAATACGTTTACGATTATGGTACTTCGTCAGGAGACTATCTCCTGTCGTCGATCACCTTACGCCGACAGATAAACGGCGGCGAATGGAACAACGTCCTGAAAGCCAGCTATTCCTATTATCTGTATCTCGAAGCCTATGGCAGCGAAGAAGATCTGAAAACGGTGACCACTCAGTCCTGGCAGGAAGGCGGATGGGTTGATACTGGTACGACCTATTACCGATATTACCAGACGCTCTCCTCATCGAGCAGCAGTTCCTCATCCTCGTCCTCATCCAGTTCCAGCAGTGCAGGTACAACAGCGGCGCATCTGTTACGATTTGTTGTCAATCCGGCATCGTTCGCACGCCTGGAAGCAGATCCTAATGTGAGTGATCCGTTCACCGCAAGCGATGGGCTGGTCTCACTTTACGCAGACTTCTATTACGAGTATGACGCCGACCGGCGAGTTACACGAGAGATCGTGCAAAGTGGCTCGCAGGCATTTTCATTTTCTTACTCAGAAAGCGAGTTCAGCGATGACTACAATCACTGGAAGACAAGAACGATTGAGACGATGCCGGATGACAGCCAACACATTGTCTATTCCAATTTCGCCGGTCAGACAATGCTAAAAGTTCTGCAGTCCGATTCCAACCTCTGGTGCGAGTTCTGGAAGTATAACCAGCTGGGGAATGTCATCCTGCATGCCAACCCATCCGCGATCAGCGGATATGACGAGAGCTACGCCGACCTGCTGCACAACGTCTCAGGGAACTACGAATTCCTGAAGGATCACGAAGGAAAAATCGAGACTTACGACATTCACGCTCCAACCGGCTGGGTGACGTCAGAAAAGATCCAGCAAGGCGAATTCGGAACCTGCATCCGCTTGCGAGATTACGAATACACTGCCTTTTATCCCGGTGGTGGCGGCAGTTCCTCATCGTCGAGTTCATCCTCTTCAAGTTCCTCAAGTGGCACAGGCGACTCGCCGGTCTTCTTCCTCACTCAGATGACCGTTTATCCTGAGGACGGTTGCGGTTGCGATTGCAATTCCTCAAGCTCGTCATCCTCAACATCGAGCTGCTCATCCGGTAACTGTTGCAGCAATGACGGAACTCGTCAGATCATCACGAGTTACAGCTACATATTCTATTCCGGCACCACGCAAATTCAGCAAATGACCACGACATTGCCGGTCGTCTCCGTGGCACAAAACGGCTCGGGCATTGCCTCGACATTGAAATCCTATTTCGATGCTTTCGGCAACTTGATTTGGAGCATGGACGAGCGCGGGTTTATCACGGGAATGGTTTATGACATTCCGACAGGCGCCATTACTCAACGGCTTGGCGATGTGGACACGTCGCTCGTCGACGCTCCGGCGGGTTGGACCACCCCTTCAGGCGGTGGACTCAACTATGTTACGGATTTTGAACATGACAACTTCGGTAGGACAACGCAAAGTTTGGGACCAACTCATAACATCGACGTCTCTGGCATCGCGACCGACCTGCGCCGAGCCAATTGGGCATATTTCGACGATGAGAATTTCACGACCTATCTGGGACAAGGCTATGCGGCGGGGACAGGTCCAAGCTATTTTTTTACGCTCATTGATCCGGTCACAATCCAAAAAACAGATGCTAACGGAATGATTCTGGAGAAAATCCAGGCGACCGCGCCGTTCACTTCCGGCACACTCGCGACCATTATCAACGGCTCAGGCGGCGGTGCGGCGGCGTTTCCACAGACTCGGTATACGCGTTGGACAACATATCAGTATACCGATTGCTGCCTGTTGGCATCCACCCGAATTTACCATTTGATCCCCTCCAGCGGCGCCGGCAGTTCCGGGACGAACTATTGCGAAATCGATTATGGATATGACTCGATGAAGCGGCGCAACCGTACAGTTTCACCTGGGGGAACGATCACGGACCTCGTCTATGATACCCGAAATCAGGTGATTGCTACTTATGTTGGGACCAACGACAACGGTGCGACCGATCAAGATCCGACGGGGGGCGGAGCTTTCGGGAACAACATGGTTCTTGTAATTCAATCGGAATTTGACGGGGGAGAACCCGGCGGCGACGGCAATCTCACCGAATCGACTCAAGCTGTGGATACCTTTACCGATCGGACGACGTCTTATCTGTATGACTGGCGAGACCGGTTGATCGCGATCGACGGCGAGATCGATTTCTATAGTCAGGTCTGCCTGGACAACCTCAGTCGTGTCGTTCGGTCTCAACGCCGAGATACGAATTCAAGCGGTCATCTGATCGCGCGGAGCGATACGAACTACGACGACCAGAATCGAGTCTTTCGCACGACCACGTTTGGTGTGAACCCGGCAACCGGGGCGATCGGAAATTCATTGACCAGCAATGCCTGGTATGATCCCTCCGGTCGGACCATCAAACTGCAGCCCGCTGGATCCGAACTCTTCGGCAAGCTGGCCTATGACAGTCTCGGAAGACGCGGGAAGTCCTACATTGGCTATGACCTTGACGAAACCTCGTATGCCGAGGCGGGTGACGTCGCGGACGATGTCATCCTGGCTCAGACGGAATTCGCCTATGACGCGGCGTCGAACGCCATTCAGCAAATTCAGCGGTTGCGGTATCACAATGCGCCGGCGTCTGAAACCGGGCCGCTGGGTGATCCGTCGACCAATCCCAAAGCTCGCGTGACCTATTCGGCCAACTGGCCGGATGCGATTGGCCGGATTCAGGCAACGGCCGACTTTGGCACGAATGGCGGGAGCACACTGACGCGGCCCGACACGATTCCCGCGAGCAGTGACACGCTGCTCGTTGTATCAACCCAGTATGATGTGGCGGGAAATGTGCTGATCAATGTCGACCCGGCTGGGATTGTGACGCGATTTACCTGTGACGACATGGGGCGCGAAATCGAGCGGATTTTGAACTACGTCGCAGCAAGCTCGTCTAGCAGTTCTTCCAGCTCAAGCTCCAGCAGTAGCGGCAATTCGTGCGGCCAATCCGCTGACACAAATGTTGTGATCACCAAGAGTTACAACACGGACGGCAACGTCCTTGCCATCACCATCAAGAATGCCTCAACTGGGGACCAGACGACCGAATATGTATATGGAACGACGTTATCGGATTCGGATGTCGCCACGAGTACATTGAAGCGCAAAGAGGTCTACCCCGGTTCGATCGATGACAGTGACGTTATCTGGTTCGCATACAACCGGCAGTCGGATGTGATTCAAATTACAGATCAAACGAATACTGTGCACCAATTCGATCTAGATCTGTTGGGACGGATCACAGAAGATCGCGCCACGGCAATTGGCACAAATGTCGATAATAGTGTGCGAAGGATTGCGACTTCGTTTGAGGTTCGCGGGATGCGGGAACACATCACATCTTATAATGATCCGGGTGTCGGCATGGGGGCCGTTGTAAACGATCTGCTGTTCGTTTACAACGACTTCGGCCAACTCACCGCCGAGTTCCAGTCCCACGATGGTAGTGTGAACACCGACACGACACCTCAAACGCAGTTTGCTTATCTCGACGGGTCAGCCAATTCCATTCGTCCTATCAAGACGATTTATCCCAACGGTCGAGAACTGAACTACAGCTACGGCACGACGGACGGAATCGACGATGCCTGCGGCCGGATCGCGGCGATGCTTGATGATGACGGCACGACGGTGCTAGTGGCCTACAGCTATCTCGGCCAGAATCTGTTTGTCGAAACCGATTACAACGAGCCTCAGACGAAATACACGCTGATCGGCACAGCGGGCGGCAACGATCCCGACACTGGCGACATCTATCGCGGCCTTGACCGGTTCAGCCGGGTCAAGGATTCCTACTGGTACAATTACGAAGACACGTCAGACACGGACCGGATCCAGTACGGTTATGATCGCGTGAGCAACCAAACCTACAGCATCAATGTTGTCGCGACGGCCGATGGCGCCAAGCTCGACGAGCAATTCGGCTACGACATGCTGCATCGTCTCAAGCACATGGACCGGGGCGAGCTGGACGGATCGCATTCTGGTATGGTGGAAATAACTTTCACGCAGTGTTGGACGCTGGATGAAACTGGCAACTGGCACGGTTTTCGGGAAGACAGCTCAGGAGATGGGTTTTGGGATCTGATCCAATCCCGTACGTCCAACGTGGTCAATCAAATCACAGACATTTCCGCGGTCGTCGGCCCGACCTGGATTACTCCTATTTATAATGCGTCCGGAAACATGATCTCGATCCCGCAACCCGCGAATCCGACAACGTCATACCAGGCCACTTACGACGCGTGGAACCGTCTCGTCAAACTCACCGATTCGGCGACTTCGGATATCATTTCAGAATACGCCTATGACGGTCTTGTGCGAAAGATCATCCAAACGACCTTTATAGCTGGAATTCCTTCCGAAACGCGGCACTATTATTTCATTGAGCAGGCCCAATCACAGGTCATTGAGGAACGAGTCGGAAACTCACCGGATTCGGTAGGTGCTGAACGGCAATTTATCTGTGGAATTCGATTCTCCGGCGATTACGTCCTACGTGACCGCTTCGTTGAGGGCGATTCATCCGTCGAACGGCTATACACCCTGCAAGACGTCAACGCAAACGTCACCTCGATCATCGACACAAAGGGTGCCGTCCAAGAGCGCTACATCTATGAAGCGTACGGGAAACCAGCGACATTATCCTCGCTATTCGAACCGCAGAGTCCAGAATTCGATTGGGAAACACTATACCACGGCTACCGTTTTGAGTGGGCGATTGGAATCTATCATCAAGGCCAACGTGTCCTACAACCGGACGTCGGACAATGGCTTCAACGATTCTCGCAAACTACATCTGTCTTGTATCGTGAACCCCCCTACAAAAATACGCCCAATTTCCGAGGGACATTGACGTCCGTGCCCCAGAATTCTGTTTCGGGAGCGAATCCGACAAATTGGGCTACAATGATATTTGCCGCGAAACAGCCTCAACCAGGGTCTTCCAATTCGCTACAAAACAATGGCGCGACCGACGGCACTGGAAGGCAGCAAAAGGTAGGCAATACGCCAGGCGGTGGATTAGACTTGACATTATCGCCGGAAGATGTCTTCACCGTCATCGGGCAACCAAACCCATTAATTCCTACCATCTTGCTACCGCCCGTTCAACCTACCCCTATTGTAGTGCCATTGCTTCTACCGGGACTGAGTCTAACAATAAACGACCCTTCAGATGTGACACCCGACCAATTAGTCGGTGCCCTTGGGAATCAGCTTTGGAAACAACATCCGGACCAAGGCAATGTCGTGCCGAATATTGGAAGCGCATTAGTCGGCACGTTGGGAAATGTATTGAATCCCCACCTCGTCTTCGACCCTCAGCAGCTGACTGATAATCCTGTAGGGGCTGGCACGCTTGCCGTTCTCGGGGGAGCTCTTTTGACAGGTCTTTCTTTGTTACCGGACAATTTGAAACCATCGCTTCCGCCTTTAACCATACCAGGGCCTACCGTCAACTTGCTCAGCCCAAATCCAGTCATCCCTGGCTTAAGTTTGACATATCTTCCCCAAACAACGCTTGAGGGGCTGCTCACACCAGGTGTAAATACCACGCTACAACAAACACTACAATTGCAATACGTGGCACCTGGCGGAGCCACATTGGGCACCTCATTCCAGTTATCTTTACCCGGCCCACACGACACGCATCATCATGGATGTTCCACACATCTTCAGTTCCATATCAAGTTTTAATAATTGCATTTGCGGATACGTCCCGGCGCGAAGAGCTAGTGCGCAAGTAGGATCATTACTCTGGTGTCATTGTAATGGCAATATCAGGTAGCTACATTCGCCGTGGAGTGCTTCTTAAAGAGAACGGTATACGAATACTTCGCGCAATGGAAAGATGGTGGAACACGGATGAGGGTGACGACGGAATTACGGGAACAAGTAAGGGTGAGCCAAAGACGCGAGATCCCCCCCAAGTGCTGCATGCATCGACAGTCAATCGACAAAGACAACTGAAATGGGTGCGGGAATCACGAATACGATGGGGCCAAGTAAACGTAAAGGGGCGGAAGGGACATTTACTTATGGGTACGCTCGCTTTGCTGATCGATGTGCTCGTGACGGGCGCCCTCTGGATGATGGGACTGCCGCTCCTATATTGCCGGCCAAGGCCTTCCAAGCCACATTCCCCCGATTGAAGACGGTCTACAGTGATGGCAAATATGGAAAGCATAATTGGGGAAACTGGCTGTAGTAATCTTTTGGCATCTGACTTCTCTGAGACAAAATATGATGAACACAACGATTGGGCGACAACCCAAAAACGACTTAATGTGTTTTCGATTTCACGTTCATGGCATAGCAATGCTGCGAGCGCTAACGATTGCAAGCGGAATGCTCTTGTGGTTTGTTCTTTCTGGCCTCGGAGACGAGCCTCTTCGAGATTTGGATCTTCGTGGGAAAGTGGTCTTGGAATGGACTCCGGGCACGCACGCACCTCTTTCGTTGAGTGAAATGGAAGAGATCTGTACGCAATTGCTGACAGCAGCCCAAATCAAGGATCCGAAAACTAAAGGCGAGATCTATTGGCGGCGTTCACAAATCCGGTTCTGGCTCGACAATGGAACCGGCTATTTGGCCGACGTCCGTGCTGCTAACGAATTGATTCCCAATCACGCAGAAATACGCCGGCTATATGGCCACCGGTTCAGTCTCTTCCCGGCTGAAACGGCGCAGTGCATTGCGGAGGCGGAGCAATTGATGCGAGAATTGCCAATGGAGCATCATGGATATTATTTGGCTGGCCGTCTTGTGCAGCCTAGAGACCAGCTCAAGTCTATTGAATACTTTACTAAGGCGATCAATCGGCGTTCCGATTTTGCTCCTGCATATCTTATGCGAGCCTTCTCCTATATTGTGCTTGGCAAGTATACCGAGGGTCTGCAAGATGCTGAAAAGACACTTGACCTCCCTCCGGTCGCCGATCAATTCACAAGGGCGGCAGAAATGGCGAAAGGACTTGCGCTTTTTGAGCTTGACCGCCCCAAAGAAGCTATTCCGTATCTTGAGAGAAACATAGGCCAACCCAATGAACAGGAAGCCACTTTGTTTGCACTGTGGATTTGTTACGAAGCCACAGGCAGATTTGCTACTAGTTTATCGACTGCGAAAGAGCATGTGCGACAATTTCCGCAGGAGTCCACCGCTCATGCCCATTTGGCTCGATCATTTGCAACATTTGGCAGAATTCAAGATGCGTTCCTGCATGCAAGGAAGGCCATTGAGCTGCACGACAAAAGTGCATTGGCCTGGTCAACTTTAGCTCGTGTTCAAATGTCGGACGGAGATTACGGGGGAGCAATAGAATCTTTTCGACGCGCAATAAAAATAGACAAATATGATCGAGACGCAGCAATTCTCTTGGCATATTTGCTGGTCTCATCCGAAGCGGTAAGATCCCGAGATGAAGCTAAAACAATGCTCGAATTAGCACTTATTGAAGGTGCGAAGATTAAAGAGATGAAGCGAGTCAAGATCATAAAAGCCTGCGTCGCTGCTAATGACGAGCAATTTCAAAAGGCGGAAAAGCTTGTCACTGAAGTCATCGATGATCAGGAATCCGGAAATGACATGAGAATCATCGAAACTGCGACTTTCTTGCGTTCGTTGTTTCACGATAAGAAGCCGTTCCGACTCGAACAGGGAAAGAAACGGCCACAGATCAATATCCCTTTGCAGCCTCCGTTGATCGAACCAACATCAAGGCGGTAAGCCAACGTAAGGAACGCCTAAGCTCGACTTTTGCTTTGCATTGGTGTATGTGATGGCATTAATCCACAGAGCTTTGTCTGACGTGGTAAGTTTTTGAACGACCTGCTGATATACCTCTATCTTACCCACTTCTTATCCCTTTGATCGCAGCATCAGCATCAGCATCAGAAGCAGGATTTCGAAGCCGCGCCATACGGTAACGCAGCCCGGTTCTCCATCGCCTTTCCGGCCTAAGAAACATCCGAAGTCTGCCAATTTGCGAAGGAAATCATAGATTGTCATTTCTGGATCGATCGGCGTGTTTCGAGTTCGATTCAGCATTCGTATCCAACTCGCTGAGGACAGTTTCCCGTAGCAGCTTTTCCAATGTCGCTTGCCAGCCGCTGGCATCGATTCCCAGGCGGGTCAGGATGTCGGGAATCTCGGCCGAAAGGCTCATCTTTTCGGACCGAATCAAACGACTCGATCAATCTAGCAATCTCAGGTATCCCATCAACTAGTGTCGGCGGACACAAAACTTGCACTGAATTCAAGAGTCGCGTTTTGTTAGCCGCCGACGCAATTTGTGAGACAATTCAGCCCTCGAACGGGCATTCGGCTTCCGATCGCAATCGCTTCCAATTAAGTGCAAGTTTCGTGTCCGGAAACACTAGATCCCCCGCGACATTCGCGCCAGTCCTTGGCCATTCGGCTTTCTGCGGTCTTCAACGGAGGTCACATCAGTAGGCAAGTCAGAACGAAGACAATGGCGTTGGTAGTGGTTCACTTCGCTACAAAATGTTGAGAACCGATAATCCGCTGTCTTACTTCAAGTCAATTTGTGCTGGTCCAGCGGAAAATGGAAGTTCTGGCGGCAGTCGTTAGCGAGTAAAGTGCGACATCCTATCAATCGGATCGCGGCATCGTGCCGCGAAGGTTTAGCGCTTTAGTGCCAATCCCGGAGTTGTGCTGGGAGATTGAGTTTTGAAGAAGTGAGACCAAGAGATGAATCTTCGTCTCGACTCCGGACTTGGCCCCAGGGCCGGTGCTCCGGTTGCACCTCTGCATAGCCGTATCTTCCGCCCAAGTCACTTTCCATTGTGGCAAGTGCTGCGAGGTCAAACAATCTTGCGTTGGTCGATTCTGGCAAGCCTGCGTTGCTCTCGTGCCTGTTCCAGCTTCCGGTCTCATTCGCTGTAGATCTCCTGTTCGATTCCGGCCAGTTTGTCTGCCGGAGTGATGTAACCAATGACGGAATGGAGGCGGATCTGATTGTAGAGTTGAACGAATTTGGTCGAGCCGCCCAGCCCTTTTGAGAACTCGAAAGACACTGGCAGGACTGACAGCGACGACATCGTCATCGAGCATCATAAAGGTGAGTCTCCGATACCCTTCCAAAGGATGTTTGTCGTGAAAGTCGAGAATGGCGGTCTTTTCCCAGTCTTCCAGCCAGAAGTCTCGCGGGATTTTGCCGTTGTGTTCATTGGCCTTTCCGTAGCGCAGCTTCTACGCATGTTACTTGCTCGTCCCCGAGTCGATCCAACCGAGGAAACGGAAGGCCGGGATTTCCGTCCGGTCGGTCCAGTAGTTGATACAGTCGACAATCTGATCGCGCGTGTCGTGAGGAACCCAGCAACCGTTTACAGTTCCCCAAACACTTTTTTTGCGAGGACATTGGCCTCCATGAGCTCGGCGACGACCTCATTCTTGACGATCAGTTTGGCCTGCAACTGCTTGATCTGTCGATCCTTCTGGTGATTGGTATTCTGAGAGTTTGAGGATCGCTCGAACGCCTTCTCAGCCTGAGCCAACACTAGATTGACCCAAGTGTGAATCTGACTGGGTTGAATGTCAAATTCTTCTGCCAGTTTGGAAACCGGTTCCTTGCCTGAGGGATGTCGGCGAACGATCTGTGCCTTCTGTTCTGCATCAAAACGACGACGTGTCTGACTCATGAAAAATTCCTCCGGTTAGATTATGCTAACCCAACTGGCAGAAAATTCCACTTAGAGCTGAGGCGGTACAAATTCCGCTTTGAACGACGGAGGCAATCCCGTGAGCAAGTATTATACAGTTACAGCTGCGAGATCCGTTGATGTGATTTTCGCACATCGAGGAGACGATAAAGAGTAGTCACTGCTCGACAAGATCACATCTGAAGTCGAATCGTACGGTATGCTTCGTTTTCCTCGGACGATGTCGGAAGACGCGGTTGAGCGGTTTGTCGTACAGACCTTCGTCAGTTTGGCGATCGCGAATCTAGGTCAACATTTCGTTAATCGGCTGTCTGAACAGAATGTGGTGACATATTGAATGAAGCCGCTCAAGGAATGAAGCCAACCCCATCCAAGAGTTCCGACGACTCTGTGCGTGCAGTAGTTTGAAGAACGAAGAGATCCGTTGCGACACCTATGCATCGAATAAACCGGTGCCCAATCGAAAAGTCAGGCAGGGCGGCGAATCAGACCGATGGAAACGACAGAAGCGCGCGAGCTTCGCCTGTTGGCGTAATCCAAAACGGTGAACGGAGCAAATCAAGTGGCTGAGTAACCGTAGTTATCGCCACCCGGACATGGCAGGCGATTGTTGTATTCCGGAAGGTATCGGCTACAATTACAAGTCTTTGGCGCGACGGGACTACGAAGAAGATACGGACGGCAAGCGCATCGGTGAAGAATTGCCTCCACCCAGCTGTCGCCAGCAGCGACTCGTATCTCGGAACCTTCTTCAAGGGTTGATTCCGCCGTGCTGTGGACTGATCATATTCCCACAAAATGACTATTCGCCAATCCTTCCCCTGATGGGGAATTGTGAACCGGCAGGCTGCATCCGGCCAGCAGCGACGATTCCGACTCGGAATTGGAAATTCTCGGAAATGCGTGTGACGTACATTCAGACTCGCCTTCGCCGACAAATACGGACGACCGCCATCTTCGAGAGTTCATTCCGGTATCGGCAGACCTCGCCTCTTGCATGCGTCATTCATCTCAACCATCGCGTTGTTGTCTCTTATCTTGCGCCATCGCAACGAGCGGTATACGTTCAATCTGCTTTCGGGACGTTCCTGGAAGCAGAGATCCTTTCTCACCATCTCGCGGTGACTTGGGAATGACGCCGCACTCAATGGATGAGAAAAACGCGCCAGCGGCACCCAAGAGGGGAGTCGTGGCAAGATCTTGGTCATTTGTGGAGATCCAAAATGTCGACGAAACAGGGCAGAAATGCTGGCCAGACTGAGTCCCAACCAGAAGAAGCAAAGATCAAAGGTGACCCACCCGTTTGGTCCAGACGCTATCGCGGCGCCGGAGCATTCCTCGATATCGCGGTGTTTCAGAAGGAAATCACTGGCGATAACGGGACTTATTCGGTCTTCAACGTGAAGCTGACTCGTTCCTACAAGGATGGCGATGCTTGGAAGGAAACCAGCAATTTGCGGTCGGAAGACCTGCCAATTGTCGCTGCGGGATTGCTCCAGGCGTATGACTTCGTCTCATCGGAGTTGAATCGAGGATGATCTCCGGCCCTTTCTCATCTTGGGAAAGGGCCGTTCACATATGATAAGTGAGCGGTTTTCTGGTTTCAGAAACACTTCACCGAGCGTTCACGGAATGCTCATGGCGTAATTTCCGGATATGGTC
>JAQGHT010001254.1 GCA_028291565.1 Planctomycetaceae bacterium
ATCCCCGATCTGGATAAATCACGGCGACGTTTCATTCTCTGGTATTCCGCTTCCGGCAGGCTATACTCTTCGCCACCCACGAAAAACCTCAATTGACTTGGGCTGGAAAGGCTGGAGTATGTGAATGCTGAAGCACAGTTGGATCCAGGGAATTTGTCTGGTGTTGGTGGGAAGCCTGCTGGGGTACGCCGCCGCGATCGGAGCCTTTGATTTCAAAACGCTCTTTGCGGCAACAGTGAATCAGCGCGATCAGGTTCGGAATGTGCAGGAGCCAACCGCTGTCACTCCAGAGACATCCGCGAAACCGGCCTGTTGTGACAAAACCGTCAGTCGTCAAACTGTCCTGGCCCAGGCTGATTCGCCACGGACTGGTTCGCAACGGATAGACCGCAAGGCAGCAACTACGACGAAGGCCCCGTCGTCTGTGGTGAATCTCACTCCGTCGGGTAAAAAGCCCAACATCCTGGTGATTATGGGAGATGACATCGGGTATTCCAACGTCAGTATCTATAGTCACGGCATGTTGGGTTACCGGACCCCGAATATCGATCGAATCGCCCGGGAAGGAGCTTTATTCACCGACGCTTATGGGGAACAATCCTGCACGGCCGGGCGCGCCGCTTTCATCCTCGGCCAACATCCGTTCCGAACCGGATTGCTGACGATTGGAATGCCAGGTTCTACGCACGGAATTACGAAAGAGATGCCAACACTGGCAGAGCTATTGAAGCCATTTGGCTATGCCACCGGCCATTTCGGGAAGAACCATCTGGGGGACCAGGACGAACATTTGCCGACCAACCACGGCTTCGACGAGTTCTTCGGCAATCTGTACCATTTGAACGCGGAGGAAGAACCAGAAAGTTATTACTATCCTAAGGATCCCGCGTTCAAAAAGAAGTTTGGTCCCCGTGGTGTGATCCATTCGCACTCTGATGGCCGAATCAAGGACACAGGTCCACTGACTGTTTCTCGAATGCCAAGAATCGACGAGGAATTTCATGCTGCCGCGATTGGTTCATCGATCAGGCCCATGCGGCCGAGAAGCCGTTTTTCGTCTGGTATAATTCAACCAGGATGCACGTCTGGACGCATCTGAAGAAAGAATCGGAAGGTCGAACCGGAGTCGGATTGTATGCCGACGGCATGGTCGAACATGATGATTTGATCGGCAAACTTCTGAATCATCTCGATGAACTGAAAATCTCAAACGATACAATTGTCATCTACACGACCGATAATGGTACGCAGGTCGTGACCTGGCCGGATGGAGGAAACAGTCCGTTTCACGGGGAAAAAGGAACAACTTGGGAAGGTGGTCATCGTGTCCCACTCGTGGTGCGCTGGCCAGGTGTATTCGAACCAGGCACAATCATCAACGAAATGATCGCCCACAATGATTGGTTGCCGACGCTGTTGGCGGCCGTCGGTCAGTCCGATATCAAGGAGAAGCTTCTCAAGGGATACGAAGTTGGCGGCTCCCGATTCAAGGTGTATCTCGACGGTTACAACTACTTGCCTTTTTTCAAGGGACAGGTCAAACGGCCGCCGCGAGAGGACTATTTCTATTTCGATCAGAGTGGCAATTTAAACGCGATCCGTTGGAATGACTGGAAAGTTCACTTTGCGACGGTGAAAGGCAATATCGGTTCCGGGGTCCGCACAGTCGGAAGCTGGCCGGCCACGATCCATTTGCGTGCCGATCCCTACGAAAAGGCCCCGGACGATTCTGGCATGTACATGAAATGGGCCGCGCAGCAGATGTGGCTATATGTTCCGATACAGCAGCGCATGCAGGCGTTTCTCGATACCGGCAAGGAATTCCCATTCCGGCCCGGCAGCAACATCAATGTCGGAAACATTAACTACACGACGCTCAAAGCCAATGAAGTCCTGGGGCAACTCCAAAAGGTCCTGAATTTCGGCCGTTAAAGATCTGCTCAGCGACGGGTTCCAAGCCTGACGCAAGAATTCAGCGGCAAGACACCGTTGTTAAGGACTGGCGAATCAATGAGTGTCGGAACCAATTGCAGGACGTCCCCCCCTGTCCAGCATCGCGCCAGACGGACAGGAATGTCCGTCCTACAGCGACGCGACTTCGTCGCGTCGCTTGAAGTACCGACTGCTACTGCTTCGCTAATCCTAAGGATCGGCGCATCAATAACTGTCGGAAGTTGCCTACTGCCTTTCAGGTCATCGACGGGCAAGAGTGCCCATCCTACGACACTTATTGCTCCGCAGGTCCTAAGCAGTAGTTTGGAATCGTCAATTTGGCGGATTGGGACGCCGTGGAAGCGTCTCTTCGAAACTACGCTTCAATTCCGCCACCTTATCAGGTGAAACGTGGCGGACGATGGACATCGCCGTTTGACGCGGTAAATCGGCAATTCGCCGGGGCAGATCCTTCCTGCGATCGGCGATTTTTTCCATCAGCAGCTTTTGAGCTCCGTCATAATCGCCGAGCTGATTCATGACGGCGGCCTGCCCTGCCCATCCCGCGGCCTGCCATTGACGTTCAATTTCTCCGTAGGAAACGAGTTGATCGAAACATTGCATGGCATCGGCCGGCCGTTGATCACTCAAATACCGTAACCCCAACTCCATGACCGCCGCTGGAGTGAAAACCTTGTCGTTCGGGAAATAGGTTCGGACCGCCTCCCAGGCGGCGATGTCGTGCCGTTTTGTTGAAGCGTGCCAATACTGTTCTGCGGGCGAGTTTTTTTGCGGGACAGTGTTCGCGGCCGCCGCTGTTTTGGCCTGCAGCTTGACCTTCAGCGGATCGGCAGGACGACGGATCCAACCAATGCCCGCAAACAAGATCAACACCAGCAGCGAGAAAACGGCCAACCGTCTCACTTGTTGTTTGAGTGGCAGGTCGGCCAGTTGAATGGCTTGGGCCGTCGGATTTCGCAGGACGTTTTTGATTCGGACAAACAAAGGGAGCCGTTCTGGATCCACGGCGGGCCGGTCAATCGTCGGCCGTGAGTTACCGCCGGAACTCTTCTCCTGAGTCACCCGTTTTAAATCCTTGATGACCGATGCAGCTGATTGATAGCGCGCATCAGGGTCCTTTTCGAGGCACTTGTGAATGATGCGGCACAATAAGGCCGGCAAATCCGGGCGAATTTTTTCGAGCGGTTTCGCCTCATCCTTGAGATGTTGCATGGCGATGGCGATGGCACTCTCGCCGCGAAACGGGGCATGGCCGGCCAGCATGTGATAACACGTCACGCCATAGGAATAGAGATCACTTCGCTGATCAACACTTTTGCCCTGGATTTGCTCCGGACTCATGTAGAGCGGTGTCCCCATCGTCGTGCCGAATTGTGTCAGCTGTTGCGAATCGGACGTCTGGCCCCGTTTGGCCAACCCAAAGTCCGTGACTTTGACCTCACTCTTGCGGCCCAACATGATGTTTTCGGGTTTAATATCCCGATGCACGATACCGGCTTGCGCCGCGGCCTGCAGAGCAGCCGCAACTTGCTTCATGATGATCAATGCGACAGGCAATTCGGGCGGGCCTTTTCGAGTCAGATACTCACGCAAATTCTGCCCGTTGACGTATTCCTGCGCGATATAGAAGCGCCCGGCCGCTTCGCCAACGGTGTAGACTTGAACGATATTCGGATGATTCAAGCCAGCAACGGCAAGTGCTTCCTTCTGAAATCGTTGACGCAATGTTTCGTCGAGTGTCAGCTCGGGTCGCATGACTTTGATCGCAACATGGCGTTTCAACAAGGTCTGCTCGGCCAGGTAGACTTCGGCCATTCCGCCTCGTCCGAGGCGTCGCAGCAAGCGGAATTCACCGAGGATCATTTCGTCGCCGAGAGCGATCTCGGAATTGATTTCCTCTTGTTTCGTTGCATTCGTATTCAAAGCCGCGGCCTTCGCTGTCGTGGCCGTACCTGCCGGGCTAGCAGGAAAAGGGGCGAATTGCGTCTGTTCATTGACAACGCCCGTGCCGTCGCCGTTCAGCCGTTGTTCTTCGGAGGCGGATTCGCCATTGGAGGGCGTCTTCGGACTCGGCGCCATAATTGTCTTTTCCGTACAAACCCCATTGCGGCTCAAAAAGGCCGCACGATTTCGAATGATTGGAACCGTGATATCATACGTCGAAATCCCTTGGGAAGCCATCGGAACACATTTTTCGCCGCCCCGAATGCGTTTTCAACTCGTGCATTTCACGCGGAACTGTCATGGGGGGGAAGCAACTCTCGCCACGCGCTTAAACCGACAGTCGAGGTGTGCCGTTCATGCCAGGCTTGCCTCGCACGGAGTCCCATTTGTCTGGAATCAAAGCTGATCTTGAGGATTTTCTCGGCAACATGTTCAAAACTTTGCGGATCCTGTGGATCAGCGACAAAGCCGCAATCGTAGGCGCGGACAGTTTCGGTGACGTTCGATCCTTCCGGCCCGATGTACAGTACCGGTTTTCCCGCTCTCAGCCATGCGTGCAGCTTGCTGGGGGACATTAACCCCAGACAATTGGGTTCTAAAGCCACCAAACCCCAGTCGGCCCAATTAAGAAATGCATCAAACTGTGAGGCGGGCAGGTAGGGCCAAAACTTGACGCACTTCCAGCCATTTCGTTCGATCATGGACTTCAGTTCCCGTGTCCGGTCCCCTTCGCCAACAAACAGGAACAGGAAGTCCGACTGAGTCGGATGTTGAGCGATGAAATTCCATAAGGGTGTTAAATCGTGCCCAATCCCCAGATTTCCCGTATAGGCGATCCTGTAGCGGTATCCGATTGCCGCCGAGGTTAATTCCGTGGGAAGCGATCTGGAATCAGCGTCGTTATCTGGCAAAGCATCAAGTTGCCGCGGATTTGATTGCACCTCAAGCAAATCTGTCCGGGAACTCACGGGGGAAACGTCCCAGTTGGGGATAATTCGGACGTTTTTGATCCCCTGCCGGCCAAGTCTTTCAGCCATTGCGCCATCGAGCGCGACGGCTCTGGTGATGCGGCGGCCACTCCAATGGGCAATCCAGTTCAAGCACCGATAAGCGAGCGATTTTTCGCGCAAGATTCTGGTGGCAATCAGGGTCTCCGGATAGGTGTCCTGGTTCCAGAGAATCAATTCACGCCGCCGCCATGTAAAGAGGCAACGCAGCGTGAAAATCGTGTGTAAAAACGGCGGCGTGGTTTGGACAAGTATCACATCCGGCATTCGTCGCCAGAGAGCGAACCAGGCGACCTGGACGTAAAACCACAACCAGGTCCAGAATTTTCCCCGCGTGCCTGGTTGCTTGGACTGACAGTGAAACCTGTGAACGATTCCAGGAAAACAGGAAGATTCGCGATTTTCAACGGCGCGATAATCGGCGGTCCCAGCCAGAACTTCGACATGCCAGCCATGCAGATGCAAATCCATCGCCAGTGACTCGAGTAAGACGCCTGTGGGTGCCAATCCTGGACCAAAGAAGAGATTGATCAACCAGATGCTTCGTGCGCGAGACAAGGGAGTTCGATTCGAGTCCATGCCGAGATTAGAACTCGAACAGGAGTCAGACGTCAACGCAACCGAAACCCTGCCCATCCAAACTCGTTAAACAACGCACGCATGGGAACGAGACGTATGATCCCGGGGAAAAGTCTTGAAAAAGACTCTTTCATGGCCGCAAACAATTTGGAGTCCCGCATTCCGGTTTGGAAGCTGCGCGGTTTGCCTGGAACTGTTGCGCTACCGCCCAGGAGGCGATGGCGCAGGATTACCAAACATCGCAACGTCCAAACTTTCAGGCGGTTACCACTTACGGTGATCACCCACCCAGCAGATCATGCTGCTTCAAAAACTCGTCCAGCAATTCTGCCAACCGAGAATGGCCGGCAGGGGTGAGATGGGTGTCCTTGGGGAAATACAGCTGTTGATGCGCTTTGCGAAAGGGCTGCGTCAGGTCTAACGCTGCGATGCCCCTCTCTTTGGCCCAATTCATCAACGCGCATGTTGTCGTACACTCCTCGGTCAGCCAGGATGTGTCAACTTCATACCCCAGTTTGCGATTGAATTCCAAGGCTTTTCGATCCACCTGGCTGGCCGTTGGAATGATTACCAATGCAAAGCGCGCTCCGTCCCGCCCAGCTGCCGAACGCAGTTGGTCGAGATGCATCACCGTTCGTGGCCACGCGAGCGCGAAGAAATCGGCGGTCGGAAAAATCGCCTGGCGTTGAGCCGCGGGATCAAGGCAAGCCAGCAAAACACGATGCTCGGAGAGCTGACCGGTTTCAATTTCGTGACGGATTTCGCCGGGAATTGCCTGATAACGTCGGGTGACCAAATCTCCGTCGTAACCGGCTGCGTTCGCCAGGTCGTGCAGAACATTCGGAAACGCTGACGCTGTATCGGTTCGTAAGATTTGGCCCATCACCGTTGCGGCAGGCCGGCGGAGTTTCCATTCCAAATAGAAATTGGGGGCCAACCAATAGACACTGCGGCGTAAAACGCCCTGCGGTCTCCAGGCTTTGAATTCTTCCGGAGTTTGCTCTTGAACGACTCCCGTCAGGTCATTGCCAACGTAATAGGCCAGAATCACCAGATCCGGGTGAAATTGTTTTCCGAGCGATTCATAGAGATCCACCGCTCGAACCGTGCTGACTCCCGTGCAGCCGACGTTGATGACTTCCGTTGGCGGAGTGAATTTCAAATGCGACGCTGCTTGAGGTGCAGTACCATTCAAGTCCGCTTCCAATCGTTTGGGAAAGGCTTCGGCTTCCGCCACGCCATTTCCGGCGACGAAGGAATCACCCAGCACAACGATACGAAAGGTCCTGGAAGGTTTTTCTAATGCAATCTCTGGACCACGCAGCCCGAGTGAATTCGTGCGAAACTCGTAGTCAAATTCACTGCTGACATGCCGTTGCCGGAAGTTCGGATACAACGGTAGCAGATAACGTTGAGGCGTGTGATTGATCACGCCCCAAAGCACATCAATGCACTTGAGCGCGATCACGAATACGAACAAGAATAAGGCCAACCGCGGCAGGACGAATTTGATTCGTGCCACGATTCCTTGCAACTTCGTGAGCGGTCTCTCCGTTTTCGATCCCTCGAATACTTTCACACTCTCGACAATCGGTCCGACCATCCTGTTAGTCCGGATAATTCGCAGCCTGATACAAGTCCGAAGCGCAAGTTTTCAGACTCACAACTGAATTCCGGACTTATTCGGCAACCAGCAGGGCGCCCGGAAAATCTCCTACTCGAGCTTGATTTCCAGATCACTCTGGTCAGGTTTGATCTCGTAGTTCGCTTTCAAGTCGACTGGCAAATCCGCCTGATTTGTGGAGAAGCGGGCAAAAGTAACACGGTACTTGCCTGCCGGAATTCCCTCGACCTTTTCGTTACCCACGATCGTAAAGAGCTTAAATGTCCCATTTTCTAATTTACCCGATGCCCCATGTTCGCCGTTCGGAACCGATCGTAGCATCACCATTCCGTCTTTAACAGGCGAGCCGTTCGTTTCGAGCACTTTGCCCGTGACCAGAATGGGAATGAATTCTGGCTCAGTGACGGCCTTGTTGCAGCTGGAGAGAAAACAGATACCAAGACTTAAAAACAACGTCGTGACCCTGGACATGCAGCACATCTTCCTGATTTCACTGAAGCAAAGCC
>JAQGHT010000088.1 GCA_028291565.1 Planctomycetaceae bacterium
GGATGCTGGTCCACAAATCGGCGTCTCCGCCAGCAATACGAGTCGTGTCGCGGAAGCCCCGGGCAGCTAAATTGACGTGTTCCGGGGATAATGTCGCTGCCAGTGCCGATGCTGCCAAATGTGGAAAATGACTGGTTTCCGCGACGGCCCGGTCATGATCGCGCGGCGACATGGTCATCAGTCGCGATCCGAGCTGGCTCCAAAACTCGCTGAGGCGTTTCAGGCCGCCGACTGAGGTTCGTTCGACCGGAGTCAAGACGCAGACTCGGTTTGAGAACAAATTCGGGTCCGAAAATTCATAACCGCTCTTTTCCGATCCCGCGAGCGGATGTGACCCGATGAATTCCACCCCAGGAGGCAATCCGAATGCGAGTTCATCACAGATCTCCCCTTTTGTGCTGCCGGCATCCGTGATCAATGTATTGCAACGGCAGGCTGCGGCAACTTCGCGAACACCAGCAACAATCCGATCGACTGGAGTGCAGAAGATTACGAAGTCCGATTCCCGAGCCGCTGTCACGAGATCTGAAGTCGCCTGATCCAATAGTCCGCGCTCGATTGCTCCCTGAAGTTTCTCGAGATTTCGGCCGACTCCGATGACGCGTCGGGCGAGACGACGCTGTCGAATTGCAGCCGCCAGCGAACCACCAATCAGTCCGACGCCCACGATTGTGATCGTCGGAAACATAAAGTCGGCGGGTTCCGCAGGATTTGGCATAGTGCGTTGCTGGCCAGGGTTGATGGTCCAGGTAAGTGGCCGCGCAATGTAAGGCCTCGAATTAGAGCGCCTTTGTAGGGGTCGCGGCATTCTAAAGCGACGGGTTGCGTATTTCCAGCAGTGACGCTTCCGGAATCGAACCGCAGCCCCTAAGAGAATTCCGGAATTTGCAATGCAAGCTTTGTGCGGGTATGGTTTTGCGGTGAATTGTTAACTGCATAGTCGAAGGCATTTCACGGACAGTGGAAACTCTCAAGGTTTTCCATCACAATCTCGCTTGGATCAGGTTGGAATAACGTGTAGTGCCGGAAGTCGATCGGTGCGACAACACCGGTCCCCCAACATATTCAGTGCCTGGGTCTGGCGACTCAAGCGATAAGAATTTTTCTAACAGCCCCCTGTTTGAGGCGGGCGGGAATCGAAACATGGCGAAGTGTGATATTGGTCTGATCGGCCTGGCGGTCATGGGAGAGAACCTGGTGCTCAATATGGAGAGCAAGGGTTTTACCGTGGCGGTCTTTAATCGGACCACCAGCAAAGTGGATGACTTCATTGCTGCGAATCCCGGTAAAAACCTGGTTGGTACGCACTCTCTCAAAGAACTGGTGGAAAACCTCGTCTCACCCCGAAAGGTGATGATGATGGTCAAGGCCGGTCCAGCGGTTGACGCATTGATCGACGAACTGATGCCTCTTCTCAGCCCCGGTGACATCCTGATTGACGGTGGGAATGAGTATTTCCCCAATACGAATGCTCGCGTTAAGAAGGCAGAAGCGGCGAAGCTGCTTTATGTAGGTACAGGTGTTTCGGGTGGCGAAGAAGGGGCTCGCATCGGGCCGAGTATTATGCCCGGCGGGTCCGAACTGGCCTGGCCATTCGTCAAGCCGATCCTGCAGAAAATCAGCGCCAAGGTCGGGCCGAACCACGATATTCCGTGCTGCGAATGGGTTGGTGATGGCGGCGCCGGTCATTACGTCAAAATGGTTCACAACGGAATCGAGTATGGCGATATGCAGTTAATCTGCGAAGCCTACTTCATTCTCAAGCACGCTCTGGGTTTGACCAATCAAGAGTTGTACAAAGTCTTCGATGCCTGGAATAAGAGCGAACTGCAAAGCTTCCTGATCGAGATCACACGCGACATTTTCACGGTCACCGACCCCGATGGCGAAGGCCATCTTGTCGACAAGATTCTCGACACCGCTCAGCAAAAGGGAACTGGCAAATGGATGAGCCAGCACGCGTTGGATCTTGGCGTGCCGACAACGTTGATCACGGAAGCTGTGTTTGCCCGCTGTCTGTCGGCTTTGAAGGACGCGCGTGTCCGAGCTTCGACTGTGTTGCCCGGGCCTGGCGCCGTGAAATTCAAGGGTGACCGGGACCAGCTGATTGAAGACGTCAAGCAGGCCTTGTATGCCTCGAAAATTTGCAGCTATGCCCAGGGCTTTGTGCAAATGGACGCGGCAGCAAAAGAGTTTGGCTGGAAGTTGAACAACGGCAATATCTCGTTGTTGTGGCGTGGCGGCTGTATCATCCGCGCGGCATTTCTGGAAGACATCAAGCGCGCCTTCGACAAGAACGCGAAACTGGAAAATCTGTTGCTGGACGATTTTTTCAGTGCCGCGATTGCCAAAGCGCAACCGAGCTGGCGCCGTGTGATCTGCACGGCCGTGGAATTGGGGCTGCCGATTCCGGTCTTCTCGGCCGCTCTCAGTTACTACGACGGGTATCGTCAGAGTCGTCTGCCAGCGAATCTGCTGCAGGCCCAGCGAGACTATTTCGGTGCACACACCTATCAACGCACCGACAAGGCGGGAACATTCCACACGGATTGGATCAAGTCCCGCAAGTTGGATTAGTCGGAATTATTGAAAAGTTGTCTGCCGTGGTCTCATGACATTGTTCGGACCGATCAGTCAAATTCGACCGATCGGTCTACTTCTTTTTGTCCGCCCGAACCGGACAATCACCGGGTTGATGCAGGCGTCGCCGTGGCGTTGTTCGAATCCGGCTGATTGATCTTACTGTACAGGTTTAGCAGAATCGCAGCCCTTTCCACGTTGACCTTTGCAAGGTGCAAATCGGACATCGCTTGCTCGACTTCCCGTTGCGATATTGCGGCACTCGTTTGTAGCGCTTGGTATCGCTCCATTTTTTTCTGGGCTGCTGCCAAAATCAATTCGGCCTGTTGCACATTCAGCTGCAGCAACTTGATTTGTGCCGCAAGTTCCTGGTGAACGATTTCCAGGCGGCGATTTGCGCGCTGTAAGTTGTCCCATTCGACGGGATGCAGTTTGCGAAATTGCTCGCTGTCGATGTTCAGCTTTGTCTTTTTCTGCGTGTTCGTAATATTAATACACGATTTTTGTATCGTGGCTTGTTCAGCAGCGGCTGCGTCGAGCATCCGACGAAATTCTTCTGCGTTTCGAATGATCAAATCGCTTTTTCGAGATGCGTCAGGCAGAATGTTCACTTCGTTATTGCGAGGCGGGTTTTTATCCGTGGGCACGTTTGTGAAGCCAACGTCTGTTATCCCTTTGGCTTTGAATGGCGGAAGCTGCGGGGTCTCTTGATCTGGCAGGGCATCAATGAGTTCTTGCGGAACGGTCTTGCTGATGCGGATGAACTCTGGATGTTTGGTGCCAAATCGATCGGGAATTGTTTTCGGATCGGAACTCAAACTCAATCGCATGCCGTCGCCGATCACCTCATAAATTCCATGTCCAGGTTCGCTATTTCCGATCGGTAGCAGTTGGATCCATTTCGCTGTCTTTCTTTGTTCTGTTATGACGTGCCAGGCCTGCGTCCTTTGGTTGCCTTGGAAGGTCGCATGACGCTGGCCCCAAAAGACGAGCCGCAGCCTCTTTTCCGGCGGAATCTTCGCTGCATCGTCTGAGATTTTCGCGTCGTTCAGTTTCCAGACTCCCTGGAGTTCGGGATCCATTGCTGAGACTTTCTCCGCTTCAGGAACGTCTTGGAGGCGTTCTGGCTCACTCCCAGGACTGGTTGTCGTTGGTCCATCTGGAGTGCGTTTCGATTTCGCTGAACTCGTTTGGAGTGACTTGCGAGCGGGAGGTAGCACTGGGTGACTCTGAACCCCCGTTTCCTTTTGCGGCACCACGTTCCATCGGAAATCAGGATTCAGAAGATCGTCGACTCGCCGGTCGATGATCTGGTCTTGGATCCGGTCTCGGAGTTCGATCGACTTGCGCAGGCCTAGCATTCGCTGCTCGAATTCCGCGACTTCCGCGTGTTGTAAACGTTGTCGAGCTGCGAATGATTCGGCGACCGCTTTTCGTAACCTCGTTTTTTCACCCTCGATCCGACTCTGGTTCTCAGGCTGGTTCGCCTGAAAGTGACGCAATTCGCGAGCGATATCAGTCGCTTGCCGCTCGCACATTTCGTATTGGCGTTGCAGCTCAACCACAGTTCCGTCGGTACTATTTGCCGGTTGCGACGGCACATTGCCTGCTTCCGCTGGTCGTGGTTTCCGATTCCCAAATATCGACAGGGAATTGGAATTGGCTTGATTTGTCGAGCGTCCCTGGGCGCCACTACCTCCTTGGATCGGACCGGCAGGTTTGCGACCCCTGTTGCTTTGTTGAAGCTGATTCGGCGATTGCTGGGCAGATGGATTTTCCGAAGCAACGTCGATCACTTCGAGGAGCTTCGTCACTTCCTCAAGATAGCGATTGGATCCGCGCGCTAAGATGGAATTTGTGCGTACGTCCATAGTGACTTTGCCTTCACACTCAGTA
>JAQGHT010000109.1 GCA_028291565.1 Planctomycetaceae bacterium
GAGCCCGTCGCATCTACATGCGACAAAACGATCTGAAATGCGCAATTTATTTCAGGAATTGATTGCCGCAGTCCGAAGCGTTAGGAGGCATTCCACTGCAGTGCCCGAAGAACAGGCAAACGGATGAGAGCAGTGAACCAAGAGTGCAATCAGAATTGGCACCGGCTCAAAGAAAGCGGTGGTCCGGGTGGAATTGCTCAGCCCCGGAGGGTTACGCCGTGCAGGATTTTAGCGTGCTGCATTCCACGTCGCTGAAATCGTGAGATTTCGGACGGAACACGTCGACCGGACCGAATTCTCACGAATTCAGCTACGAAAATCCTTCACGGTATCGCTAGAAAATCGGCCAACGGCCGGCCATTCACTGTCTTCAGTTCCGGCATGGCTTTCAACGTCGCTTCGTCTCGTACTGCATTATAGTCCAGTGTCAATCCATCGAGCGACGAACCTTTCAGGGGCGATAAGTCGGCGATTGGTGATCCCTGGGCCCCCAAATACTTCAGCGGTGATGAGGAGATGGGCGTCAAATCTGTCACCTTCGTATTCTGGATTTCCAGTCTCTCCAATGGCATGCCCCTCAAAGGTGACAAGTCCTCCACAAGTGAGTGATTGAAACAGACCATCTTGATCGGCATCCCGCGAAGTGGTTCCAAATCGCGAATTCGGCTCGCGCCGAAGTTCCCGTTCACCAAGGCCATTCCGCGCAAAGGGGACAAGTCGTCTCCGGCCCAGGCCCACAGTCCCATCGTGGTGATTGGCATCCCCTTGAGAGGTGAAAGGTCTCGGAAGCGTTGCCCTTCAGTTTCAAAGGTTTCAAGTTTCAGCCCCTTGAGAGGGGACAAGTCAGATACCGCTCCTCCACCACCATGGAGGCGAAAAAAAATCAAACCTCGAAGTGCCCGGACCGGCGTAATGTCAGCAAGACCGTCTGACGGATCGACGTTGAATCTGCGGACAACTCCGTCGTCAATCCCCATATGAATCGATGACAACTCCACGTTCGGATTGAGCTGTTTGATTTTCGCTCTGACCGTTGTTATTTGATCCTCGGCGGCCATGATGGCGACAGCCTTGTCCCATTCTGTCAGTTGTACAACTTCCGTCGGTGGAACGACCGGTTGCTCCACCGACTTGCTTACCGGCTTGTCGTGGGTTTCCTCAGGCTCCACCGCTGCTGTGAGCCCATTTTTCGTCGAACCCGGCTCTGGCATCGCAGGAACTACGTCTGACTTCGCAATTTCAACTGCTCGATCGCGATTGAAATTGTGTGTCAGTCCCGATGCTTCGCCAACAAGTAGACAGACAGCTCCCGCCATCAACACGGCCAGGATTGTGATCAGCAGCCCCCCCGTTCTTGTGCTCAATACACCGCTCACACGACGTCGCCATGTCATGGGCGTCTCGATCAGACAGTTAGCGAGCGCGAATTCAACATCTTTGGCCGTCGAGAAACGCACATCACGCGACTTTGCATGAAGCCGCGAAATGACCGCACTCAAGCCTTCTGGAACATCCGGCATGACATCGCGAATCGAGCGGGGTTTGTCTTCGGCGACTCGCTTGAGGACCGCCAATGTGTTTGTCGCCCGAAAGGGGGCTCGGCCGGTAGCCATCAGATAGAGGACGCTCCCGAAGCTGAACAGATCGGTACGCTGATCCACCTCTTCGCCGCCAACTTGCTCGGGCGACATATACATCGGCGTGCCGATCACGACCCCACTCTGTGACATGCTGGCATCATCAGCTGTGCGAGCCAGGCCAAAGTCAGTCAGCTTCGCAAACGGCTCGATGCCGTCTCCGATCAGGATATTGCCCGGCTTGATATCACGATGTATCAAACCCCGTTCGTGAGCCGCGGCAAGCCCCCGGGCAATTTGCCGCCCCAAACGAATCACGTCCAAAGAATCGAATGGTCCCAGTCGATCCGAGCGTTGCTGTAACGTCTCGCCCGAGACGAATTCCATCACCAGATAGGGAATCGGAGATTCCTCGACGGCATAGATCTGAACGACGTGTTCATGCCGGACGGCTGCTGCGGCACGTGCCTCGCGCAGGAATCTGCGCCGAGCAGGTGAAGTCGCCGCCAAATGAGGAATCAGAATCTTGATCGCGACCAGTCGGTGAAGTTTCGCGTCCAGCGCCTTAAAAACAATCCCATAGCCTCCCTGCCCGAGAATCTCGAGCAGTTCGTAATTGCCCAGGCGACCGAGCGAATCGGCTTGAGATGGTGGCTCAAGATAAGGTCGAAGTGTCGTCAGAACAACGGACAGAGATTGTGGCTGCGTCAATTCCGCTGATTCAGCCCCCTCATTCAGTGAATCAATAATCTCTTGTGGACGCCGATCGAGAACAGAATCGCCGCTGTCGTGGAGTTTCAACAATTCATTCAAGCGTTGCCGTTTGACGCTATCGGTCCCGCAGATGCGATCAAGATAGGCAGTCCGTTCGGCCGCATTGGTAAACGTCAGGGCTTCGCTAAAAACTTCGTGTTCAGACTGCATTACTTCGCACACCGGCAATCGAAATGGGGCTTGTTTTCGAATTCTCAATTGAATCATGACAGCTCAACCAAAGCGAGTACGCACTCGCGGGTTTGGCCAATGACGAATCCGAATCAAGCGGGCTGTCATTGATATTCATCCCGATTAAATGCGACGTTCATGCACCAAACGCGCAGAAAAATTCTCATGATTCCGAAGATTTCGGATCTCCCGCCTGCAGCCGCTGCATCTCGGACAGCAACCAGACTCGAGCGTAAGCCCAATAAGAATCAGCAGTTCGAGGCGAAATCCCCATGCTCGCGGCAGCCTCTTTCAGCGTCAAGCCACCAAAATACCGTAACATGACTAATTTCGCCGATTTCTCGTCGGTTGCCGCAAGCGCATCGAGTGCTTCGTTTAAGACAAGCAGCTCTTCCGCCAGATCTGGTTCTGCAATGGCGTCCGGATCCAGTAATTCTCGTGTGCGCCCTCCACCATGTTTCAGCCGCCCCTTGCGTCGAGCCGCTTCAACCAGTATCCGCCGCATCGCCTCAGCAGCGGCTCCGAAGAAATGACCACGAGACCGCCAGACCGATTCCCTTGGTTCGACTGTTTCTTGCTGAATTCCGAACATCCGCAAGTAGACTTCGTGTACCAATGCCGTCGGTTGCAACGTCTGCCCGGAATTCTCGTTGGCCAGACGGATGGAAGCCATCCGTTTCAGATCGGCATAGACCAGATCGAACAACTCGCGCGAGGCCTGCTTATCGCCAGCCTCTGCGGCATTAATGAGTCGAGTAATGTCTGACAACATGGCTGCGCCGAGATATCCCGCGTTCACTCTGTTCCAGATATTTTTAAGAACGACAGATTGAAAATATCCAACAGAGGCGATTGTCGCAGAGCGAGGCGCTTTCGTCGAGCGAAACCAGACAAGAGGTCTGGAGTCACGCAAAGGAAAGCGATGCGGCGCATTTGGCCGACGAGCCGGTCAGCGTGTTATCCTGCCGATATTGCCGGGCATAATAGTCCAGGTAGTCGCCACTTTTGACATTTGCGACCCAGGCTGAGTTCTGGCGATACCAGTCGATGGTTTCCTGAATACCTTGTTCGAATGTCACTTCTGGTCGCCATCCGAGTTCTCGTTCGGACTTCGAGCAATCGACGGCATATCGATTGTCATGACCTAAACGGTCGGCGACATAGCGAATCAACGCTGTCGGCTTGTCGAGCAATTTGAGTAACAGATGCGTGATCTCGAGATTCGTTTTCTCTGTGCGGCCGCCAAACAGGTAAATCTCGCCAGGCCTGCCGTGGCGCAGGGCGGCGTCAATTCCACGGCAATGGTCGCTGACGTGAATCCAGTCACGCACGTTCTGGCCCGATCCATAGACGGGAACCGATTGGTTGGCCAGCAGGTTCGTGATGAACAATGGCAGCAGCTTTTCGGGGAACTGGTAGGGTCCATAATTATCGGAACAGCGCGTGATGATCGCGGGAAACCCGAACGAATGCTGATACGCGCGAACCAGCATGTCAGCCGCTGCTTTCGATGCGGAATACGGACTGTTCGGTGCAATGGAGGTCTCTTCCACGAAGAAGCCGGTCGCTCCCAGACTGCCATAGACTTCGTCGGTGGAGACCTGCAGGAACCTGCTGACCTTCGCGTTGCGGGAGGCATCCAGCAGCACTTGAGTACCAACCACATTGGTATTCACAAAGGGGGCCGAGTTCTGCAGGCTGCGGTCGACATGGCTTTCGGCGGCGAAGTTTACAACCGCATCGATCGCGTATCGGCTCAGCAACGTTTCGACACAATCACGGTCGGTAATGTCTCCACGATGAAAGACATAACGTGGGTGACTTCTGAATGTTGCCAGGTTTTCCAGGTTACCCGCATAAGTCAACTTATCGAGATTGACGATCGTCGTCGTTTCAGGAAGTCGCAACTGTTGACGAATGAATTCGGAACCAATGAACCCACAGCCACCAGTGACGAGAATGTTTTGAATTAACACGTGATGCTTTCCAAGTGAGAAAAGTTGACTGACCAGGAAGTCTGTTTCGATTAGCGAGGATCAGTGACAAGGTCGAGCTGAACCGGTTGTTTGGAAACGGGTTTGAGTTGCGAGGAGTCTTTCCGAACTCCGCGACGACGACTGCAACCGTGGAGCGAACGGACGACTTTGCGAAGAATATAGAGCACTGTCAGGCCGATAATCACACAGTCATAGGCCACTGAACGGTGGTGAAAATAATGACGTTCGGCCTCGAATCGCAGTTTCCAGTCTTCAACGACGCGATCCTGACTCAGGTTTTCTTCGATGCACACTTGTCCCAGATTTGTCAGACCCGGGTGGACATTCAGACGTTCTTCAAAGCCGGGGATTTCACGACACAGTTCTTGATACAAGGACAGAGCAATCGGCCGCGGCCCCACGAATGCCATTTCACCGCGAACGACATTCCACAGCTGAGGGAGTTCGTCGAGTTTCAAGTTGCGAAGGATTTTGCCGATCTTGGTAACTTGTGGATCGGAATTGAGCACGCAGCGGGCCTTTGACTGATCCTTGTCTGATCCCGGACGCATGGTCCGAATCTTAAAGGCCTTGAATGGCTGACCGTGCAGTCCCGGACGACTTTGAGTGTAAAGAAATGGTCCGCGAGACGTGAACCGTACAAGGATCCACAAGATCAAAAAAAGTGGTGAGAGCAGCACCAGAGAAATGGCTGCAATCACACGCTGCACGAACATCCAGCCTCGTAATCTTCGATTTGACATGGAGACGTTTCCTGTGAGGTGACCACAACTCTGCGACCCCAGCGATGCCTTGGGGCTCAATGTGTTGAGATGCGGAAATTGCATCGTTGAGAGTCGTAATCGTGGCCGCCGGGAACGAACTGGAAACTCGATGAACTGTTTCTGTATTGATCGCCCGTGGTCGGAAAATCGATAACGCAATCGCCGTACCATACTTACTAAGTACTAGCATGAAAAGGAGTGTGCATTTCGCAAAGTTCTGAAAATCCAGTATTTCCGATTCTTAAACTTCATTGAATCCACGCATTTCATCAGGGACCAGCTGATAACTCGAGCCAATCCGTGCGTCCCAAATTGCGAGCGTGTCGTGTCACAAATTGGCGTCGTCGCAAGATGAATCAACCCGAGTTCTCAATTTGAGAAACTGTTCCAATACGCTGCTGGTAAAGTCCGCCGTTCCTGCGACTTCTCTGAGTTTCTTTGGAAAAATTGTCACTGGAATCGATTGGCATGTCTCTTGCGTAAGCTAGATTCCCATC
>JAQGHT010000150.1 GCA_028291565.1 Planctomycetaceae bacterium
CAGAACTGGAAGCCGTTTGCTGGTAACCACCAGATTCGTGGCGCTATCCCAGTTCGTTGTCTGGTCATAGAGCATGTACATGGGGCCTTGCTCGAGGTAGGGCAGCAGGCGAGTAATCGCAGCCATACGTTTGGGAGCGGCGGCGAAGGGGCGGGCGCTGACGGCGAATTGACTGTAGGTATCGTGGAAGTTGTGAACCGCCAGGCCAAGTTGCTTCAAATTGTTCTTGCATTGCGAACGCCGTGCGGCTTCGCGTGCCTGTTGAACGGCCGGCAACAACAGGGCGATTAAAACTGCGATAATGGCGATGACGACCAGCAATTCAATCAAGGTGAAGCCGCCACGTGGCTGGCTTGCCTTGTTGGTTGTGCTAGACACAGAAGCGTGAAGCCGACGCATGGAAACAATCCTCTTTCTTACGGAAAACTTTGGATACAGACATTTAACGGGAAGTGTCGCCGAAGTCGTTTTGTCCGCTCCGCTTCGTGAATTTGATTGCGGAGCGCCAAAAACATCGGGCGTGGCGACTGGCCGAAATTTCAAATGGGCGTTTTCAGGGTTTCAGTTCAATGGTGGGGAGTGTGGATGTATCTTCATCGATCTTGATCGTTAACTGTGACGTTTCAGGTTTGCCGTAATGTTCCGGCAATCGGTTGGGGCCCGGCGTTGCCGTTCCTTCGCCTTTGATGAGCGGACGCCAGGAGATGGCAACGTCGTACTCACCAGCCGGGGCGCCGTCATCCACGCTGTAAGTGCCAAGTTCAAAAGAACCGTCGAGTTCGGTTGTTCCGGTGGGGCGGACATTGGCTGGAACGGATTTGTCTTTCGGGAACAGAATTAGCACCGCGCCCTCAATGGCCTGGCCTCCGAATCGGACTTTTCCAGCTGCGGGATAGACCTTCTTCCACGGTTCGGCGCCGCTTGGGCCGCAGCCTGATGCTAAGGTGAGCAGGGCCAGCGTGAGTCCAGAAGCAAGTGGTGTCCGGCAATGTGCTGAACAGTATCCTAAACAGAAACGGACGGCGGCTATCCCGGCGGCGTAAAATAGTGACCTAGAACCACTATGTGTAGGAACTAAATGCGGCATTCGCGGTCTCCTGTTCGGTGAGGTTGACAAATTCAAGCCAATCAAGATGAAGTGGGCCGCACGGTATTCCGAGGACCTGAAGGTGCGGATATTTGATAAACGCGTCGGCGCATTTCGCGCAGCGGAGAGACTTGGTCGTTTCTCTCAATTGGCCGCGAGATCGCATGTTGGCCAGATGAAGTTGGACCGCGTCAGCCATCGATTGTGATGTTACGCGTTTCTGCGCGAGTCATGTCTAACAGTAGGGCGGAGACCAAAAATGGTCTCAACTGCGGCCTCTGGGTTACCAGTCAGCATGGCAGGAAGGTAGGCGTCTGGATCAGTTTCAGTGGTTAAGTAATATATCACCAATCCAGTGGTAGTTAGATTATCGGCAGAGCCTTCGGAAATGTCAAGCTCATCTGCGTTGTTGCTAAAAAAATCTGAAGAAAATATTCCACCCGCCACAGAAAGTGTGTAACTGCTCTTGGAGTAATGTGTTGCGGGCTTTTGTGGGGGTTGGAGTTGGCAGCGGAATTAGGAGAAATATCGCGTCCAGACGGATCACTGACGAACATCAATCCGTGCGTCTTGCAGGCTGGCGGCAAAAAAATAGGCCGGGCAAATCACGGTGATTGCCCGGCCTGATATTCTGGGTTCAACGAAAAATGAGAAGTTGATCAAGCGTTTCGCCAGCGATCGGAGGATTCGGTTCTGCCACAACGCGGTGTTTAAACTTCAACGCATTTCAGTTGCCAGTGCCGCGCGGCGATCGATAGGGGCGTGTTCGAACGACTCGATCGATTTGCACGACCTCGCCGTCGTGGACCATAATCGTCAGTTGTCCAAATCGAAGGCCAGACAAGGCTTCGCGGATGCTTTCCGTAACTGATTCGGGGATGGAATTCGTGGTGGGACCGCCGACACTCGGGGCCCAGTATTCAGATGAAGTGCTCATAGAATTTTTTCTCCTGTTTGTGGAATCCAATATGAGGAAACGGATTCGAGCGCAGAGTATGTCGGGTTGGCTTTCGGTTTCTGGTGCGACGCAAGTCGCACGGTTGGCCCTGCACTAGTGGCTTGTGTTTTTTCTGCTTCGCTGGGGCGCCGTCAATTTGGAAGTGATCCACAGCGGTGCCCGATCGACTTTCAGTTGTTGTTCACTCGAGCGGCATTTCGTCGAGCGGCCTGTTGTGGTTTCCAGCGGGGCACTTGGAGTTCGGCGTTCCAGTGCGTATAGAGTTCTTGCAATTCCTTGGCGATTTCGGGCCGTTCTGCCAACAGGTCGTGTTTCTCGCCAATATCTTGCGACAGGTCGAAGAGATGACTACATACGGGGCAGGAAACATAGCCGTTCGTGAGTCGCGTGCTGCTTTGTGCCAGGCGATCCAGGTTGGGGGTCGGGATCTCCTTTCCGCCCTGAAATCCCAAGTCGCCATATCCCAGGTCATCGGCGACGATCACCAGGATATTCGGTCGTGTCGTTTCGGCGGCGCACGCTTCAATAGAATTGCAGGCGAGCGAAAACAGGGCCCCCAGCGCGACTGCGGTCGTGGCTCTCCACCAGGGCATCGTCGGTTGGTGGCTGGGGTGCTTAATGCGGGTGTACATTAATGTTCTCTGGGTCTGGTCGGGTGTCAGTTTTTGAAACAGAATACGGTGCTGGTGTTTGTTCGCGATGATCCGGTTGTCCCGATGCATCGAATCTTCTACTCAGTTATTCAACAGCATCGGGGCGAGTTTGAATTCGATGATTCTTCCGCTGGCCTGGGGGATTCAGGAATGTGGATTCCGTGGTACGCAATCTCGTGACGCGCAGCCGCGATGTATCCATGAATGATCTTGAGTTGTGAATTCGCGACTCATTGCTGCCTTTAGGCGCAGAGTGTCTGCGCGGCTGAACATGCTGAGACGCGACTGCCCTGTGAATTGGCCTGCGGTTTCACGAAGGCCGGTCTGTCGGGAAGATCAAGTGCAGTTCCCGCGGCAACAGCCCCTGCGCGCGGAAATCCCCAAGAATTGCGGCGGAGTACGACGAGCGGAATATCGCCACGAGTGTCGCCTTGAGGATAAATCGCAGTCGCTGGGCGGGATCCTTGAAAAGTGCGCGGATCGTAGGTCCAACGCCAGAAGCCAGTCAGGCATCAGAGACCTCCAGGGTCTCAGCTGAGGCCTCTGGATCAACCAGTCAGCTCTGCAGCAAGGCATGTATGATCAAGGGGGAGATCCCCTTCGGGAAGTAGATTAAAGTATCACCAGTTAAGTGGTGATTATATTATCGGAATTGGTTTGATGATTGTCAATCCCTTCTGCAAACTTCATTGCGTTTTCTAAAAAGAGTTGAAATGTGGTTCGAGTTGCCCGCCGAATTATCTTTGAAGCACTGGCAGGGCGGATCGGCGCCCATTGACACCATCGCGGGCGAAATCGTTTGCACTTCGGGAAGAGATGATGTTATTGAATAAATCGGAGCAGGCGGATTGCGCTCACCTGACCTTTTCTACTTCCGAAACCACACCAACATAGTCTCTCGAAGACCGAGGCTGTAATTTACCTGGAAAGGTTGCAATGCCGACCATTTCTTCTCCTGGCAGTGCTTTCTGGTCCGTTGAAGGTGATCAACTCCTGAGTCAACTTGAGACAACCGAGAATGGTTTGTCCCAGGCAGAAGTCGCCAGACGGCTGGCAGGTTCTGACAAACTGCGCCCGCATCGGGAAACGGCCTGGTCGCTCCTGGTCGATCAGTTCAAAAGTCCGATTATCATTCTGCTGTTTTGCTCGGCAATTCTGTCCTTCACCTTGCTGAATGACAGAACCAATGGCGTGATCATTGTTTTTATTTTGATTGCCAGCGGCCTGTTGAGTTTCTGGCAGGAACTCAGTGCCGCGGACGCGGTCGCAAAACTGATGGGCATGATCGAAACAAAAGGGACAGTCGTTCGTGACGGCCACGACGTGGAAATTCCACTGGGCGAAATCGTGCCGGGCGATATCGTGCGTCTGCGAGCGGGGGATCTCATTCCCGGTGACTGTCGTCTAATTACTGCGCGTGACTTGTTCCTGAACGAGGCTGTCTTAACGGGGGAAAGCTTTCCCGTGGAGAAATCCGTCGCAGTGTTGCCCGAACAGACGCCGCTGGGGCAACGCGTGAATTCACTCTATCTTGGAACGCACGTCATGAGCGGATTGGCGACCGCGGTAGTGGCCGGAACCGGCCGGAATACCGAATTCGGCAAGATTTCGGAACGGCTCGAGGTGAAGCAGCCGGAAACGGGCTTCGAACGCGGTTTGCGGCATTTCGGACAGTTGCTGATCAAGATCGTGATGGTCATCACAGTCGTCGTGTTTTGCGTCAATGTCGGAGTGCAGAAGAAAGCCGTTGTCGAATCGCTGATGCTCGGACTTTCCCTCGCGGTCGGTATGACGCCGCAGTTACTTCCCGCTGTGACAGGTGTGGTGTTGGCCGCCGGGGCGAAAGCCATGGCCAGGCACCAAGTCATTATCAAGCAACTGTTGGCGATTGAAAATCTCGGTAGTATGACCGTCCTCTGTTCGGACAAGACCGGAACACTGACTGAAGGCGTCATACATCTCGAGGCAACCGTTGATATCGACGGCAAGCCGAGTGAGCGGATCGCCCAGCAGGCCTACTTGAATGCCTACTTTCAAACGGGTTTTACAAATCCCATTGACCGCGCGATTTGTGATCGGCAGCAATTCGAAACGGGCGAAATCCAGAAGCTGGATGAAATCCCGTATGACTTCGTACGCAAGCGTCTGAGTGTTCGGGTCCTGCAAGGCGGGCGAAAACAGCTGATTACCAAAGGCGCATTAGCCAATGTCCTGGAATGTTGCACGCAGGTGGAAACAGCCGATGGCAACCTGGTTGATCTGGCATCGCATCGGGAGACCATCAGCGGTCGTTTCGCGGAAATGAGTAACGACGGATTGCGCGTTTTGGGGCTCGCCATTCGCGAAGTGGATGGACCGCATATTACCAAGGCCGACGAGCAGGGCATGACATTTCTGGGATTCCTGGTTTTCTCGGATCCGCCGAAAGCCGACGCCAAAGAGACCATCGCCCAGTTGCGGGAACTGGGCGTGCGCTTGAAGGTAATCACCGGGGATAATCGTGCGGTTGCCGCGACGATCAGTCACCGTGTGGGAATTGTGTCACCGATGATCGTCACGGGTTCCGAGTTGCGGACGCTCCATGACGAGATGCTCGTGCAGCGGGTTCGCGCGGCCGATATCTTCGCAGAGGTGGAACCGAATCAGAAAGAGCAGATTATTCGGGCGCTCAAGCGAAGTGGTGAAGTCGTCGGGTATCTGGGGGACGGCATTAACGATGCCTCGGCATTGCATGCGGCCGATGTCGGGATTTCGGTCGCGTCAGCCGTGGATGTGGCCCGGGAAGCGGCCCAGGTCGTGCTGCTGAAGCAAGATTTGAGTGTCCTGGTGCAGGGAGTACTTGAAGGACGGCGGACGTTCTCGAACACCTTGAAATATGTCTTTTTCGCGATCTCAGCCAATTTTGGTTACATGTTCAGCCTGGCCGTGGCGTCAATGTTTCTGAAATTTGATCCGCTGCTGCCGTCGCAAATTCTGCTCGTGAATCTCTTGGCGGATTTTCCTGCGATGGCGCTGGCGACCGACACGGTGGATCCCGAGCAGATTCAGCGTCCGCGGCGGTGGGACGTCGGTTTCATCATTCGTTTCATGATGTCATTTGGGCTGGTCAGCTCGATTTTCGATTTCCTGACGTTCGGTGCCATGTATTACATGTATGGGTTGGACGAAGTGATCTTCCACACGGGTTGGTTCCTGGAATCGACGCTCACCGGCTTGATGATTCTGCTGGTAATCCGCACCCAGCGATCGTTCTTTCTGAGTCGGCCCGGCAATTTGTTCTTGTTGTCGCTCGCCGCCATCGCGTCTTTAACCGTGTGGATCCTGTACTCACCCTTTTCGCAGACCTTGGGTTTCGTCGAACCACCCTTGAAATTGCTGGTGATAGTTTTCGCAATTACCCTGCTGTACGGCATTGGCATGGAAGTGGTAAAGCGTCTGTTTTATCGATATCTGGCGGGATAGCCGTCTGCGAAGTTACTGCCGTAGTCGCCGGCGTTCCAGGCGTTCGATTTGGACTACGTAGCCGTCCTGGACGGTGACGGTGATTTGTCCAAATTTGACTCCTCGCAGTGCGTCGAGAATGGCTTCGACGACGGAGTCTGGGACTTTTCCACGTTGAAGTCGCTCATTGGCTTCGGCCGGTGCTACGACAGAGCCAGTCGGCAGCGGAGTCGAGCGATCTGGTTCGGTTGAGGAATGCATAGGACGACTCTTGTCAAGCAGTGACGCAAATAATAAACACGACCCAAGTGGTGATTATTTATCGTCGAAAGTCCGGTCATTGTCAAGCAAGATTTTTGCGGCGCGACTTTTTCCCCTGGAATGGTTCGGCGGCCGAAATCGTGATCCTGACGGGTGGCAATGGTTTCGGCCCGATGCGACCCGCGTACCTGGTTCAGATTTAATTCATGACTCAGAGCCGGACCCCGCGGCGATCTGGGTGATCGGACTTTAAATTGGCTGAATGTCAAAGTTGTTACACTGAAGCGATCAAATTGTAGGATGGGCACTCCTGCCCGTCCCCGTTTGACTCGCGCCAGGCGGAAGAGTGTTCAATACTCTGACTGCCGCCTGACGAGTTCCTGATGCCAGCCACTGATTCCAGATCATAAAACGGATCACTCTCCCAAATAGCTTGACAAATTAGACCCAAGTGTCGATAATAAAATCACAACTTAGTTGGTGATATTTTTGTGCAACGAACTTTTCGTGGGTAACGGTGTCTATTCGGTTGCTCCCCGATTGTCAGGGAAGGCAATGGAATTGAGGGTATTGTCATGTTGATCTCGCGGTGGTTTGTCTTGCGACAGCGAGTGTTTCGATTACCAAGTGGAGTAATCGTTGTTGTTGCTGACGTGTGTGCCCTGGGTGGTCCTCAGTCAGATGGAAATCCTCGCTTGAAACGTAATACAAACTGATAGAAAGTAATCATGCCCCAGCTGTTAGAACCGAACCAACTCGTCCTGCAAAATCTCATTTCCAGAAGTCGTCAGGATGCCGACCTGACGCGCCGGATTGACGAAAAGACATTTCGCCAGATTCGAGACCTGAATCTGGTCCGCGATTCAGGTCGAATCGTGGTGATTGGCCGCACCCCTTCCTACTATGTAAAACAATTGGCGACTCAGGCCGTTCAGGAGCTTTTTCCCGGCCAGGTGATCGAAAACTCGATTGATGTGACCAGATGACCTGCACGCGATAGAGCCAGCTTGGCGCGATACTCCGTGCCGTGAATCGCGGTCGAAATTCGCCGTTCCACACCGCGACAGATTTCGACACGCAATAAACGACGGGCTGACGCCCGTCTCACGACACGGAGTATCGCGCCAGACTAAGATGTTCTCAAACAATGAAGCCGGAGATTCGATCTCCGGCTTTATTGTTTATACCGCGTACGGTTGAGAATGAGGCGTTCGATCGCGGCAATAAGTGTTAAAAAGGACTTATTTCTGGCCGCAAACGCTAAAACTCTTCGAATTCAGTGCACTTTGAATTTCAACAGGCAGCACCAGAAACGGATGTCATTCCGTCGCCATACGTTCTGGTTAATGCACCAGTCGTACACGACCGCCTTCGATGATATTCGTAAAGATCGCGGTTAACGTAGCCTCGTTGCTGGCCGGATTGCCCGTGCCTCGTGCCGCCTGCCCATTCGTGGCAGTTCCATTGATTCTCGCCATGCGGTCCATAAAATCGTAGTCCGTCCCCAATCCGGTTCCGACAGGATACATTTGGACATTGTTGGTGTCCATGATGTCGGCCTGCATCAACGGGGCGTTGTAAGGCAGATTGGCCGAGGTCGATGAATAGAAATTGGTACTGGGATTCGCTGAAATGTAGGAGCCCACTGTGCTGGATGAGGATTGATACAGATTCGGCACACCGTCTGTCAACAGGACGACAACCTTGTTGGTGAAGACACGTCCAGAACCGCCTTGGGTAGTTGGTTTGATATGATTTTGGGCCATAATGAGCCCATTTTCAGTTGCCGTGGATGACACCAGGTCGCCGACCGCCTGAAACTGTGTGGCACATTGCATTGCGGTGCGGTAGTTGGGCGTCAAGGACAGCACGAGTGCCGGCGCGTGATAGGCGTCGATCGCGTCAAAGGTCACGATGCTGACATGGTCTTCCCACGGATCTTGGATACTGGCATTTTGATCTTCGAGGATTTTCAAGGCCGCGATGATCGAGCGACGGCAGGCATGAACCGGCTGTTCGCGCGGCGGAAACGTGAAGTTGCCCGCAGGGGTCGATTCCACAACCGTCCGCATCAGAGTGGGGTTGTAAATCGA
>JAQGHT010000165.1 GCA_028291565.1 Planctomycetaceae bacterium
CCGGAAACACCATGCTCGTCGCAAGTCCAGCGTGGTCGCGAAGGATCGGCGAATCAAAAACGGTCGGAACTCAAGCGGTGAGCCCAGTGGCGTTAACCCCGGGATACTGCTCTCCTCAATCCCGGGGCTAACGCCACCGGCCTCACTAGATAACAGACAATAAATACTTCGCCGATCCTTAGGATATTTTAAACCAACTCGGGAATCGGCGACCCAAGAATTGCCGCGTCCTTTTCAAATAGTTCTTCGCGATTGAGTCCCATTTTCTGCAAGACGGTGGCGACCACATCGACCGGATGATTTGGCCGCTCGGCAGGATGGCCTCCGTCAAACGTTGTCGAACCGATCACGGCACCACCAGGGATGCCCGCACCCGCGGCGACGATCGAATATCCGAACGGCCAGTGCTCGCGACCACCGATGCTGCTGATTTTCGGACTGCGACCGAATTCACCCATCGCCAGGACAAGCGTCGTCGATAACAGGCCCCGCCGGTCGAGATCCGACAGGAGTGCACTGAAAGCCAAGTCAAAAACCGGGCAGTACCGATCCTGCATACGTTCAAACAAACGATAGTGCAAATCCCATCCGCCGTCTCCGCCTTGTTGTTCGTCTTCGGCGTCTCCGCTCCAATTCAGTTGAACGAATGGAACGCTCGCTTCAACAAGCCTGCGGGCCAGAATGCAATTCTGACCGAATGTCGTTCTCCCATATCGATCCCGGATTGCACTGGGTTCTGCGTCGAGATTGAATGCGGCTTTCGCACCGGATGAAGAAAGCAAACCGAATGCCTTTTGCCGCAATTCGGAATATCGATCAATCTCCCGAGACGCTTCGGCACCGCGTTGCCACGCATCCAATTGGGTCAGCATTTGATGCCGATTATCCAGTCGCGATGCGCCGATTTCTGCCAACGGCTCCAATGATGCCGGAAGTTGAATTCCTTCGTCTTCAACCCAACCGTTCAAACGAAATGGGTCGTGAGCCGCTCCCAACGTATTGGCCTCCTGACCGAGCAACGGGGCTCCACTTACAACGCAACTGGGCCCAATGGCTGTAAAAGGAGGCCAATCGCTTTTGCGTTGCCGACCCAGATAGGAAACTAATGCTCCCATGCTGGGGCGGACCCGGCCTGGAAAGGGTATCGCGCCCGATGCTCTTGCGCCGCTTATGTTTCCTGTTAACGAGATCGTACCACCCACATTGTGGTCGGTTTGATCGTGAGCCATACTCCGAACGATACAAAACTTCTCAGAGACCCTCGCTGTTAAAGGCAGCAACTCCGAGATCTGCATTCCGGATGAGTCGGTGGCGATTGGCCGATAGGGGCCTCGAACCGCTTGCGGGGCACTGGGTTTCAGATCCCACATCTCATGGTGGCTTGGTCCACCCCAGAGCCATAGCAAGAGGACCGATTTCGCTTTCGCTGGCGCACCCGACGCCGACGCCTGCGCATTCCGGGAGAACCAATTGGGCAGCCCTAATCCGAGCGCGGAACAAGCGCCCGCCTGCAGCATCGCTCGCCGTGAGACTCCCTGACAATGTTGGACGCGTAATCGACCAAGATTCAGCATGCAATCTCTCCATCCCAAACGGTGAACCGCGGGAGAATCGGTTCCTTAAGAATCATGACTCGAGCGATGAGCAGATTCTCACTGACGGATAAACGATTTTAGATGTTGCAACGAGGGAATTACAACACCAAATCGCAAGGTGGAGTGGATTCCCGTTTCAAAATTCAGATTTGAACAGAAGCAATCGAAGGGAAGAGCTGAAGATCCGGCCGCGATCAGTCGGATCGATTTGTCCAATCGGGCTGGAACGTCTCATTTCGGGTACCGATCACGAGAATTCAGGTAAATTGGCGTTTACTTGCTTCCTTGAAGCAATTCTTTCGCCTGCTCTAGATTCTGGATCGCCGAAGTATTCTTGGGATCCAACTCGACCGCCTTTTGAAAGGCGTCAACGCCCAGCTTCAGTTTATTCTGCTTCGCGAGTGCGACGCCCAGGTTGTTCCAAACCGTTCCCGACTTGGGATCGATCTTGAGTGATCGACGGTACGAGTCGATCGCGGCATCCAATTTTTGCTGTTGATCAAGAAACACTCCCAGATTGAAGTGAACAATCGCTGAATCGGGTTGCAGCTCAACTGCCTTACGGTAGTGACTTTCGGCTCCGGCTACGTCGTTGACTGCCACCAGGGCCTCGGCCAGGCTTCCGTGAGTTTCAATCAGATTGGGATTCAATTCGAGTGCGCGTCGGAAACTTGCGATGGCGTCCCGATTCCGATGTGCCATGAACAGGGCGGATCCAAGACTACTTTGGATCTCCGCGCGTCGAGGCGCCAGACGCACGGCCATTTCAAATAGGGGCAGGGCTTCGCGGTATCGGCCTCGCTCGAGATTCAGAACGCCAAGATTGTAATTGGCTTCGAGATGCCGTCGATCATGGTTGAGTGTCAGTTGGAACTCAGTCGAAGCGGCGTTCTTGTCTCCCTTCCGCAGCAATACAGTCCCCAGGTCATAATGAATTTCGAAGTAGTGTGGATTCAGGTCCAAGGCTCGTCGAAACTCCGCCTCGGCAGTTTCAAGATCCCCCATGGCCGCCAAGGCAATTCCGCGATTGCGACGGGCGAAGACGCATCGCGGCAGGGTCGCCACCAAAGCGTCATGCTTCTCAATCCCAAATTCAGGATGCTGCGTTTCCCGAACGGCCAGCCACGCCAACCCGCACAAGGGAACGGCCGCCAGAGTCCATTTCACTGCGAAACCCAAAGATTTCGATCGTGACGAGACCTCATCGGCCAGGCCCAGCGACTTTCGCGTGTCAGTCTCTCGAAGCTTCCAGATGAAGCCATCGTAATAGTAGTGCAGCACGGTTGAGGCGACAAACAATCCGAGCAATACCTTTTGCAGAGGCCCGTCGACCCACTGGCGGGTGCCGTAGTTCAAACAACCATAGAGGATGATCAGACCCAAATAACCCGCAATCAGGCCTCGGCGCTTTCGGAACAGATACCGTGTGAAGGCACCTGCGCCGGCGTCTTTTTCCGCGCGCCGGGCATTGAATGACCAAACAATTGTCAGATACTGCACATCATGAAACAGCTCAAACAGCGCATACGAGACAAGTAGATTCGAGACGGTGGCCAGACAATACCAATAGAAACCAAACGTGATGGCCATCAGGGCGAGTTTCACAGGACTGGGGGGATCGCCGTGAATTGAACGCCAGATCGCATTCCCTGCAAATAGAAAAGTCACAGTGCAGAGCGCGGCAATCATTGCCTGCTGGAGCCAGATGATCGCCTGGGGTGAAATGACTGGTCCACCTGCCTTATAAAACCGGTTCAAATCGCCGAAGAGACCATTATCAGTCAAGATGAGCGCGCCCAGGAACCAGATAAGACACATTGCCTGATCGAGCCAGCAGGTCAACGGGGCAACCGAACGCATCTTCGAATCATAAATCCGAAAGAATCCATAAGACTGCATCAAGTAGTGCCACAATCCCCAAAATCCGACTCCAAGCAGAATCGCATTGGATTGCGTGACTGAAGCATAGACTCCGACGGCGACCAGCAGGAGGGGAGCGAGAAGAAACCGAAGTTTGAACCGCTGAAAAAGAGCCCGGTCTCCGTAAGCCCGCATCAATCCGGGAAGGTGATGTCCAATTGCCCAAATGAGAGCAAACGAAGTGATTTGCCCGGCAGTCCAGATTCGCTGCGCCAGGGAAAGTCCGCACCAGACCAGGAGCGGAGTGGCGACGATCAGCGGCAGATCAGCAACAGGGGCGACAATCCACGGAGAGCTGCGTTTTCCGACAACGCTTTTTTGAGCGGGGGGCTGTTGCGCGGGAATCGTGGACGACGCCGACATGACTCAAATCACCTGAAGGAAGCGCGAAAAAGGGGAGGGTCGCGATGACCCTCCCCTATTACTACTGGCCGATTATCACATTGCTAGGTTGGAAAGACGAATTAGAATTCTCCGACCACTTCGCCACTAGCTCGTGTTGACAATGCGGTCAACGTCACGTTGCTGATATTCTCGCTGATAAAACGAACAGAACCGTCGACCATCACGAAATGACAGCCACCCACGTGCATACTGCCGAATCCAAGTCCAGAGGTATAACTGTTGCGGCAAAGTAAATTGATTCCATATTGGGGCAGTGAACCAACCGATCCAAACTGTCCCATCCAGCACATATAATTCGTGCCTTCGCCACTTCCGCAACCCGGTTTCGCCTTATTTCCCGTCCGCTCGCCAACGAATACGGTATTGGACGTTCCATCGGTGACTTTGGCAGTGTCCAGCTTCGTCGGTGCGTGACTCATCATGCCCACATCTGCATTCAGGCCCGATACATCGCCTCCATAGTAACCGTAGGGGGCGCTGGATCCAGCGGCGCAAACTCCTTGGTAAGATGTCATTGCCGATGTTGTCGGGCAGGCGGTGTCGCCACCATTCTGATTTGCACTCGTCATCGGTCCGACAGACTCTGAAGGACAAATATAGGCTGGAATGACTTGCAGTTGTGCCGGATTCGTCAACCAAGTAGCAGTGTTATCAGGTGAACAGGTATAACCACGTCGATCCAGTGGAGAAAGAGTTGCATAGAGCGGCGCTTGATCGATGTACGGCAGAATACTGAACCGCCAATTCATTACTTGGCCACAGAACCCATACGATCCCGCGTTATTTCCAGAGACACATCCCCACGGAAACACCTTGTTCGAGTCAAGATAGTTGTGAAGCGCCAGCCCAATCTGTTTCAAGTTATTCTTGCACTGACTCCGCCTGGCGGCCTCACGGGCTTGTTGAACGGCTGGCAGCAGCAAGGCAATCAAAACGGCGATGATTGCAATGACTACCAGCAATTCAATGAGAGTAAATCCCCGTTTCGCTGTTCGATTTCGCATGTTTTCCCCCGAATCTAAAAACAGAAAACAAATCGCCACTGATTGAAACAGGGGCGAGACAATCTGAACGGGTGCAAACGGCTTCAAATATGGCTGGATAGACACAGCCAGAATGTTTGAAAGACAATCAAATGCTGCAAAACTTAAAACGCGAAATCAACGACCAGACCGACACGCAACAGCCGGCTCGCTGTAACAATCACAGATTGAGGAACAATGGCCCAGAGCGATTGGACGACGATAGTCAGAACGACAAAACAACGACTTTTAGATAACTATTGATGTTCGATTCCGACACGCCACTTGTCAAGGTCAATTTCTTCAAAATAGTAGGCTTCTATATAAAAACTACCGCTTGTGCACGTAATCTCAGTTGCATTGCCGGCGCTTCTTGAGATTCTGATTTCAATTCGATGTCAGCATTCGCGAGCCGCTCAGGTTCGTCATCGATTAACAATTTGCGAGCTTGGCGTGCACGCTTGCACGGCATACGCTGCGATGAATTATTGCAACTTCCACACACTCAATTTTAATGGACGGGATATTCAACTTCACGATCCACAACAAGTCATCTATACCCCCGTTGCCGCGAACCTGAACGTCGCTCTCTAAAGCAGACGGCGATGCCTGACTCGAATTCTTTGTATGCGAGGGGTGAAATTCCAGGGGACGGCTGATTTTTAGGATCAAGAGCTGATGAACTTCGGCAAGCTCTGCCGGAGATTTTCAACGCACAAGTACTGTCTCTTTGACAGCTTTCGAAACCTGTGTTTTGCACGAACGCATACACGCGTTCTCTATGCCACTATCTAGACTGATTATTGACAAGACGACTGAACGCCCTCTCTTCGAACAAGAGCAAAGTGCATGCCATAACCGATTGTTTGATTCTGACTGTGAACTGAACTCTGAGATTTTTATTCCCTTGATTTTTGACGGAGGGAATTGTAGCATCAATTCCTCAAAGCACTCGCTTTTCCCATGCTGATTCATTTTAGGAGTTCTCCTCATGCTCCGTCACAATCGCCGTTCTTTTTTCAGTTTGGTGCCCTTCGTCATTGTTGGACTCTTGTCGGTATGCGCAGGTTGTGGCTCTGGGTATCCCTCGCCGCTGCCCGTGTCCGGCACAGTCACCTTTGAGGGCAAGCCCGTCACGGACGGATCGATCCGCTTTATGCCGACTGATCGAAAGGTGGCGTTACCGGGATTTGCGGAAATTCAGACCGATGGAACTTACGAGGCAATGACACACAGGCCCGGTGACGGGCTGACGCCTGGCGAGTTCACGATTTTCTTCGACTTGCCAGAATCAACCGACAAATTGAAACCCGTGAAATTCATTCCGCAAAAGTATCTTTCTCCCGGCACATCAGGCTTGAAACGCGAAATCAAAGGCGACACCCAGGATTTCAAACTCGATTAGCGCGCTCGAAGAGCGCATGGGAGCAGCGGGATGCGCACTCGAGTCTGGATTGCAGGTCTGATTTGGCTCAGTGTCTCGGCGGCCGGATGTGGGAAGCTGAACCAGCGAATGGCTGACGATGTCGGTGTGTCAACGACCACAAACAACGCCGCCACCGAGAACCCGGACCCGGAAGCCGCCGCCCGGCTTTGGTTTTCGAAACAGGATGCCACCGTTCAAGACAGACCTGATGGACATGTGTATCGGCTGGTTCTGGAACTGCGTAGTTCGTTTTCAACCGAAGATCTGGGAAATCTAGGGCAACTTTCCTATCTACGGTCGTTTAGCGCTTACCGGTCCTATCTCACGGACCAGGATTTCGCTCAGTTCCCCGCCTGGGAGCACCTTGAGCATTTGACTTTGACCGGGACACCTCTGACCGATTCCGGACTCGCTGGACTGTTGCGATATCCAAACCTCCGCCGACTGGAAGTGAATCATACAAAGATCGGTAATGCAGGCCTGAAGATAATCGGCCAATTGAAGAAGTTGGAGTTTCTGAATCTCAACCGGACCTCGGTAACGGATGACGGTCTTCAGTATTTGGCAGACCTCACAGAGCTACGCCTTTTGCACCTGCAACAAACAGCGATCGGTGACGATGGACTGGCGTATGTTGCTCAACTAAAGCAATTGCAGGGACTCAGTCTTTCGGAAACCCAGGTGACGAATCGGGGACTGATTGAACTCGAAGAACTCGACGATTTGAGAGGATTGACACTGGGCGGAACGAAAATCACCGACACCGGATTGGAGTCTTTGAGCGATCTGCAACAGCTTCAGGAATTGGATCTTGCCGGAACAAAAGTGACGTCCGAGGGAATTGCCAAATTGAGTTCCCTGCGTCGGCTCAGGTGGCTCGATCTGCATCGGACCGGAATTGATGATGTTGCGCTGCGGACAATCGGCAGCTTCCATGACTTGCAACGGCTGGATTTACGCTACACTGCTGTCACTGATGCCGGTTTGAAGTTCTTACGGAGATTGTCCGATCTGCGCGAACTGAATTTGTGGGACACGCAGGTCACTGACGCGGGGATGGCTGACGTCGCCAGGCTGACTCGATTGACGCTACTCGGTCTTCCCGATCGCACGACGGATGCCTGGTTGACGCCTCTGAAGCCCCTTGCCGACTTGAAAATCCTCAGTATTTCCGACACTCATGTGAACGATCCGGGGATGCAAGTCGTCGGTAAGTTAGTCAGTCTTGAAGTCCTGAATTTGAACGGGACGGATGTCGGCGATACCGGACTGGTTGCGCTCTCCGATTTGACGAATCTGAAAGCACTTGAACTTTCCGAAACAGCGATTACCGATGTGGGCCTGCGGAGCCTGGAGCGAATGTTGCAGTTGGAAGATCTGAAATTGACCAACACCAAGATTTCGGACGCCGGGCTGAAAGCAATATCACATTTAGATAAGCTACGGGTTCTATTACTCGTCGAGACAAAGGTGACCGACGCCGGGATGCCGGAATTAGCGAACCTCAAAGAACTACAGACGCTCGATATACGTTATGCGAAAGTCGGTGATCGCGGAGTCGCAGTTTTGGCGAAACTACCGAATCTGACCACGCTGGGATTGAATGATACTCGGTTGACGGATGAGGGTCTGAAATCCCTGGCCAACTGCCGGAAGCTACGAGCGTTGGGATTGGATAATACTGCCGTAACGGATGCGGGAATCGATAGTCTTTGCGAAATCAAGACACTGCTCGTCCTCGACCTTCCTGGCCGCATTAGCGAAAAGGCGAAAGATCGGCTTCAGGCGGCACTTCCAGCTTGTCACATTGATTGATCAAAACTGTGGTCACGCGTGCTCGTCACCAGATTTTTGCAGTTCGTGTGACATCACGGCAGTTCGATCGTCGCTTCGACCGGATAATGGTCCGAACCAATGTCGGGCCCGAGAACTCGGCGCACGACCGTTACATTTTGTGGCACGAAGACATGATCGATTGGAATGCGGATCAACCTGGACTTCGCGTTCCAGCTGCCTTGAACGCCGCGTCCCATTCCGCTGTCGCGGAGCTGGCTGCGGGACACGAATTCGCGGAATGCCGACGACCAAGGCGTCGCATTGAAATCGCCTGCCACAATACTCGGAAGAGGCGACTTCTTTACAAAATCGGCCAGTTCGCGAAGCTGCGCATTTCGCTTTCGCGTATAGCCAGCACCGATGGGAGGCAATGGATGCGTTGCCACGAGTTGAAATGCGCTGCCACGATGATCAATCGTCGCCACGATGTTGGGCAAGTCGGTATCAGAGAATTTCACAAACCGCTCGCCTTGCAGCGGCCACTTTGAAAGCAGACCGATTCCGAAATTGTCGTGTCGGGGCTGAATAAAACGGTGCGGATAATCGTCCTTCAACTCATCCAACGCCCGTTCCCAGGGTTCGTCGACTTCCATGACCACAATGAGATCGGGTTGCCGGGCACGCAGATAGGCCACGACGTCGGCTTTGTTTGGATTCGCCGTATAGACATTCAAAGAGATCAACGAAAGGGATTTCTCGGGATCTGGATGGGAAGATTGCTTGACCGGCACATAGTACGGAAGCAATAAGCCACCGTTCCAAAATAAGGAAATGATCAGACAGCACATGGCCGGGCTGCGGTAGCGTTTCCAGATCGCAATCGCCCAGATCAGCGAAGCCACGAAGTAGTACCAGCGAAAATGGGCACACAGGTCAAACGCCCAATACCACGCCCCACACGACCCCGCCAGAGTCAGGGCCAGCAAGCTCCATGCGCCGGCTGCAAGAATTCTCTGTCGCCAAGTTGGTTTGACGGGAACCCGCGTTACACTCGTCTTGCCTTGCGAACTCATATTTCAGCTCCCCGTCGACGATGACGACCCATATTGCTGGCGGCATTAATTTCGATGGACTTGATCGTGATGTCATGGGCAAGTCGCGCATCTGACGCGGGTTTGATTGACGCCGAAGTTTCGAATGAGTTTGGCCATGCGGACCTGATCGACAAGAATGTCATTCGAAGTAGCTCCGAAAAACCGTGAAGTCTGGTGCAACTTTCACCTGCCAGCAATCGACATTCGAAATGTGCGTCTCACTGCCTCACTTTACTTAAGACATTGTACGGTAATAATTAATGACGGTTCAAGACCTTACAATCGGGATTGTTTCAAGAGAATTCAATTGCCACGAACGGCGACAGCGATTATGAATGACGATGGTCAAATGGAATTGCTGAGGTGAAGTGCTCGCCATCTGCTTGCCGAATCATGCCCGCCTGAACGTAACTATTGACGCTTAAGCTCCCTGTGATATTGGGCTTGCGCCACAAATCCATGGTGGAAATCATTTCGCCTGGAAGGATTTGCCTGCCATGGTTGAACTCGAACCTCGCTATCGCCTGAATCGTCGACAAGCTTTAGAGATCGGCGCGGCTGGAGTCGCTGCGACCGCCCTCCCCTGGAATGCCCGGGCTGCTAATGATTCCGCAATCCGCACTGGGCAGGCGAAATCGGTACTGATTGTCTTGTTGAGCGGTGGTCCCAGCCAGTTGGACACGCTCGATCCGAAGCCCGACGCCCCGGCGGAAGTGCGGGGTGAATTCGGCACGATCTCGACCACGATTCCCGGCGTCGCCATTTGCGAGCATCTGCCAAAATTGGCAGAACGCACGAAGTATTGGTCGATTCTGCGCACGATGGCGCATGTGGAGCATAACCATTTGCTGGCGACGCATGTCGCTTTAACCGGGCGTCCAACCCCCATTCCGCGCGGCGGCAGCGATTTGGATCGAGTCGAATCGCGCTATGACTTCCCCAACTTTGCCGCGGCTTTGGATTATGTCCGACCACGTTCTGATGGCGTGCCGACAGGTGTTTCGCTACCGAATTATCTGATCGAAGGACCTCTGACTTGGCCTGGACAACATGCCGGATTTCTGGGTGCCAAGCACGACCCCTGGCAGATCAATCACAATCCGAATGACCCGGCATTTCGCATTGATTCCCTGAGCCTGCAACCTGGCGTAACAGCACCACGTCTTGTCTCACGACGCGAATTGCTGCAGCAATTGAATCAGGGGGGACTCGATCAAAAACCAGGGCGGCTGCAATCGTTTGTCGAACAGCAATCGATTGCCTTTTC
>JAQGHT010000201.1 GCA_028291565.1 Planctomycetaceae bacterium
TACGAACTCGCATTCCGCATGCAATCCGCGGCCCCGGATTTGGTCGACTTCTCAAAGGAAACTGAGGCCACATTAAATGCCTATGGCGTCGACAACTCAAAGAACGACACCTTCGCGCGCAATTGCCTGCTGGCTCGGCGAATGGTCGAACGAGGTGTGCGATTTATCAATATTTATCATTCCAGTTGGGACGCTCATTCGGATGTGGCGGGCAGTCTGCGCACCTATTGTGGTGCCACTGATCAAGCGAGTACCGCGCTGATCCTGGACCTGAAGGCTCGCGGACTGTTAGACCAGACACTGGTGGTCTGGGGCGGCGAATTCGGAAGGACTCCGATGGTTGAAACGAATCCGTCGCTCGGCCGCTCGCTGGGCAGAGATCATCATCCCCACGCCTTCAGCATGTGGCTGGCCGGAGGCGGGATCAAAGCCGGCACGACTTATGGCGCCACGGACGAACTCGGGTTCAATGTGGCGGAGAATCCCGTGCACGTCCACGATCTGCAAGCGACCATTCTGCATCTACTGGGACTCGATCACGAACGTCTGACGTATCGTCACTCGGGACGTGATTACCGGCTGACCGACGTGCATGGAAGGGTGATTCAATCAATCTTGCGATAAGAAATGCAACCTAACCCGCCAATACTCCGTCCAGTACCTTGTAATTCATCTCCATTCCGTCCGTCATGCCCGTCGACATCGCCGCATCGCGGTCCGCCTGCGAAGCAAACTTAATCGAGGTCGTCACATGCGTGATCCCGTTGGTCTCGTTGAATGTGACCGTGATAATCGTCGGCTCAGCTCCCATCGAAACACCCAAGTCACCCGGGTCGAAAATCTGCGTATGCACGATCTTCGAATGCAACGCGACCTCGAGCATCTCTCCAGTGAATCCAAACTCCTGACCGTTCTCGTTATTTCGCCAGCGCCAGCGATACTTCCCACCCACATGAGTCGCCATCTCGCAGACCGGCATCGACCACCCAGGCGGCCCCTGCAACCAACGACGCAGCAACGCCGGTTCCGTATACGCCTGCCACACCAGATTCACCGCCGCATCAAAGCTGCGTTTGACCAACACTTCACGATCTGACGGCGTGCTCACTTCAGCGGGTTTCATTTCTTTCGCTCCTCTTTCTGTGTTTGCTTCAACTCGGCGAGTAACGCATCGAGTCGCTTGTAGTTGCCTTCCCAAATCTCTTGCACTTGCTCCAGCCAATCCGTGACCGCCTTCAATCGCTCCGTCTCCAGCTTGCAGGGCCGCAACTGCGCCACTCGACGACGCGAAATCAACCCCGCCGCTTCCAGCACCTTCAAGTGCGAGGAAATCGTGGGTTGCGTCAAGTGGAAGAGACCAACCAAGTCAGATACCGATGCCTCACCACGGGCGAGATGCACCACGATTCCACGTCGAGTCGGGTCAGCAAGTGCGGCAAAAGCTTGGTCCAGTTGATTCATCTACATAGATTATCGTCTATATAGATAGTTGTCAATATACAAATCTGGCAAACGGTGAAAAGTGATCGTTTTGCAGGTCAGGCTGTGCCTGACGTATTCCGCCTTACAGGTAAATAGCCTGAGATTCCCCACGCAACTTCCCAAAAACTACGAATTTCGAATTGTGGCGGAAAGGAAAGCTCTGAATGAGCCTTTGTACCTTTCACTGCCCATTGAAGGCCGGTCGATCATGTTAGCCTTCGACGAGCCACGTGGCACTGGGATTGAATGGATTGAAAATCGACGCGCCTATGAAAACTCCACCACGATTCGGCGACCAGGTCCGTTTTTTCCAATTGGAAAACTGCGAACTCTACAAGGTCGGGTCGAAGGCAAACATCTGCATGTCGAACTGGATGGCGAGAAACTTTGGGACCTGGAAATCCCAAAAGACGTTCTGGATCCGAAATGGGTCATGCGTCCCGGTTGGATGTCCAGTCAGGAACGTCTGCAAATGAGTGTTTCGACCTGGAAGTCAGAATTCGTCATCCAAGAAGCCCGATTCCGCCCATTGAATTGAACTGTACGACCGTTTCCTGCAAAGTAAACACTTAGTGAAGGAAAAGAACAGGGATTACGTTCTTGGATCGCCGTTGATTTTCACTGTTCTGACTTCAGATTGACATTGGCGGGTGGGGAGCAACGCCCCAAGATCTAAGAGGCTCTTCGCGGAATAGTGTGGACGAATTTCACAGTTTTGGGAGCATCGAGGTGAGGATTTTGAGTCGGAAATACTCTTCGTCACGGTATCCAAAGGCTCGCTGCTGTAAGGCTCGGATGTTGTTGTTTAGACCTTCCACGAATCCGAGAGGAACTTTGGTTTCAAGTCGGCAACATGTTCTCGGGTCGTAACCAATATGAAAAATCTGGCGCCGTGAACGCTTGACGAGTTGGTTCTTGCGTCAGATTCAAGATGTTCGGCGTTCTCATCCCAGGTAGAAACTGAATATCGTAGATCTCGGTACATCCAGATGTGAATTGAAATGTCGCGACCAGATTTCCCGTTCCGAGATCGACGACGCCCAAGCCACAGAGTAGTTGCTTGAATTTCTGTTGTACTGGCAAGCCGCCAAAGATGTGAGTCTCACGAATCTGACACAGCCCCACGACTGCCCAGTTGTCAATCAAACAGAGTCCGCGCAAATAGGCTGGCAGTGTACAGATAGAATCAATCTTGAAAGTGACTGGGTCGAAGGCAAGTAACTCACCCGTACCGGAATTCAACAGGTAGAGTCGCCCTTGATGCCACCGCGGAGAATGCGGCATCGACAGCCCCCGCACGAGGATTTCTCGAGATTCAACGTCCAGCAGAATCCCGCCAGCCGCTTTGTTTTCACGCCAGCCTCCGACTTTATCGCACTCACCTAAAGCAGTGACATATTTCGGCCGGCCTTCAAACATCGCCAGTCCGTTCAAATGACAGCGGTCTTCGGGGACCAGTTCAGAAATGAACGGAGGCTGCCAGCAGGGGACGAATGAGTAGTCCGAACTCAACCTTGACAGGCACGAGAACCGTGAGTTTACGAACCAGACACCGTCATGCCCCCATCCGACGTCGTGGACGTTCAAATCGGCAGTGTGATAGGTCACACGAGGTAAGAATAAGGCGTCGTACTGCGATGGTTGATTGAGCAGAAATTCGGGTGCCAGCAGGTTCGCATTGGCAAACAAGGTGATCTCGTTGCGGGTCGCCAACGCCAGTTTTCCTGATCCAAGGGGATCGACGGCCAACCCCATCGGCTTGTCGAATTGTCGCATCAACAGGCTCAGTTGCTGACCGCGCCAACCGAGAAAGGCCAGCTTCCCCGCCTGATAGGTCGTGACGGCCAAAGTTCCGGGCAAATTGGCCATCCAATCGGCAAAATGGTCCGACGCCCGGCATTCGATGCGAGTCTCAGCCGCCTGTCTCTCTAAACTGGTCATGTCGATTGCTTTCTTGCGACGCAGGGCTTCAGAATAAGAAGTTGCGATTCGAAGAATTGTCCGAATTTCTTGACACTTTTCGCCGAACCCCCGTGCCGATTTGTCGAAAAATATCGCCCCAGTTGCTACGACATTGTATCTCCCCTCGCCTCGGTAATCCGGGGAGAAGGGAATCAGCAAAAAGTGTCAATTCTTCCGTAAATTCAAGAATTCGCTGATGCGTTACCCGCTCTCGGTGAATTCCAATTCGATGGTCACTGTTTTACCAGAATTCAATTGACTCAGGTCTCGCAATGTAATACGAAAGATTGTGCTTTGGACCGAAGCATGAACGATCGATTTGACGTACACGTTCCAGACAGTTTAGTGTGTCACAGTACGTTCGAAAATCGGGGAATTTCCAGATCGCTTCCAAGATTCCACCGATTTCTCGAGACGGCAAGAGCATTACCAAGGTATTTTGATGTCCGTAACTTCATGGCTGGCCTCGCTTTCCCAATTTTCAAAGTCCGCTTGGCCAAAAACTGATTTTCGTCGGAAAAGCTCCCGTTGGGCCGATCGAGCGCTTCGCACCAATCACGTTGAAGCACTGGAAGATCGGACACTGCTGTCGACGTTCATGGTGACAAACAGCAATGATTCAGGGGCTGGAAGCTTCCGACAAGCGATACTTGACGCGAATGCACATCTCGGGAAGGACTCGATCCGGTTTGATTTCAACAGCAATCAGGTCAGATTCTACTCACCTGGCACGGTCGCGATCGATATCGGAAACGGGACTCCCCAGACGATTTCGACCCCGCCTCAAGTTGTCGTGATCCAACCGACAAGCAAATCCCTACCACTCATCACCGAGGCCGTCTCAATCGATGGAACCCAATCTGGTCTTGGATTGACGGGCCCCGTCCCCGGCGTCGAGATCGATGGCAGCCTCCTCGGCGCGGGCCATACCGGCATTCGCTTCGACAACGGGGATGGCAGTGATGTGTCCGGGTTGATTATCAATGGATTTGATGCGGGGGTCTACATGGAAGCCACCGATCATACGACAATTGAAGACTGTTATTTCGGCGTCGCGCTTGATGGATCGAATTCTGCCGCAAACAAAGTTGGAATTCAAATCATCAAAAACTCCGGAAACAATGATGTCCGGGACTGCTTGGTGACCAATTCAACTGTTCAGGGCATCTATCTCCAGGATGAACTCACAACAAACAACGTTTTTACCGGAAATCAAATCGTCAACAACAAAACTGGGATCGATTTGAACGGAAGTTCGGATAATCAGATCGGCGATTCAATTGGCACATTGGGAAATCTAATTTCGGGTAATCAAGTTGGAATTGAAATCAGGCAAGCGTTCGATGGATCGACCGCCCCATCGCAGCACAATCTGGTTGTCAACAATCTGATTCGCGGTAACGCAATTGGTGTTTATCTGCTTCGGGCCAGCGACAATACAATCGGAGGCACAGGGGCGCTCGAAGCCAATACGATCATCCAAAACTTCGAAGGAGTGGTGATTGAGGCGCAGTCGTCGGCTAACAATGTGATTTCTGGAAATTACATCGGCATTTATAAAAGCGGAAAGGGGGTGGACTCACAAGGGAAACCTACTGGAAATGGCGCGGCCGGTATCCGCATCTGGGATGCATCATCCAATACGATCGAAGAAAATGTGATTTCTGGAAATAATCCCGATGGCTTTTCAATAACGCTATTTCAAGACACATACAGTAGTCAGTACACTGCGGCGGCAGTCGTCTTGGGGCCTCAGTCCAACAACACTTTGATTTTCGGAAACTTCATCGGCACCAACGCTGATGGAACGGTTGCAATTGGCAACACCGGAGCTGGCATTTCGCTACTGGGAGCCTCATCCAACTCGATCATCAATAACGTGATCAGCGGAGGCAAGAATGCGGCGGGATTCTTACCCAACGAAGGTGACGGGATCATCATTTCCGCCACATCCACGAATAATGATGCCGTACAAAATGTCATCCAGGCGAATCGAATCGGGACGAATTTAGCTGGAACGGCGGATTTGGGAAATGCTGGGGCTGGAATCAAGTTACAGAACGCCCAAAACAACACGGTCGGAGGAACCGATTCGATTTATCAGAATCTGATCTCAGGCAATGATCAGACAGGCATCTTTCTGCAAGGTCCCAACTCGAAGAATAATCACATCGAGGGAAATCTGATTGGAACCAATGCCCAGGGAACAAGTGCGATTGGGAATTCTGGCCCGGGAATTCTGGTCTCAGGCGCCTCATCCAATTCGATTCTCAACAACCTGATCAGCGGACAAAAGAACCAGACAGGAGCCGGGACACTGCCAGGGAGCGGCATCCTCATTCTCAGCAGCTCCGACACGGCTGATGACACTACGCTTAATGTGATCCAGGGAAATCGAATTGGGACGAATTTGGCGGGAACTGCGGATCTGGGAAATTCCGGAACGGGAATTTTTCTTAAGAACGCTCGACAAAACACGATTGGCGGAACCGACCCGAGCGACAAAAACCTGATCTCTGGCAATGATCAGCCTGGCATCTTCGTTTCTGGTCCTTTCTCGACCGCGAATCAAATTCAGGGAAACCTGATCGGCACAAATGCAGCAGGGACCGCAGCGCTGCCGAACGTTGGCGCAGGTGTTGTGATTGATGGAGCGCCGTCGAATTTCGTTGGCGGCTCAGACGCAGCAGACTCCAATGTGATTTCAGGAAATCAAGGGGCAGGAGTTGAACTTCAGAACGGAGCGACCGGAAATCACATCCAGGGCAATCGAATCGGTGTCGATGCGATCGGTATTGAAACAATTCCCAACACCAACCAGGGAGTCCTCATCAGCAGTTCTTCTTCAAATCTGATCGGTGGCACCGGAACTTTTGAGGGAAATTTGATTGGCGGCAACGGATTCGACGGAGTCGCGATTATTGGAACAGCCGCTCACCAGGGGACGGATGCCACAGGCAACATGATCCAAGGGAATGGCATTGGTATCGTGGCCACAGGTGCGTCCGCGGGAAATGGACGAGACGGAATTCTTGTATTGAACGCCCGGAGCAATACCATCGGCGGGACGGCAGCAGGGGCTGGCAATAAGATCGGCAGCAATCTCGGAAATGGTGTCAATCTTAACAGTACTTACTCTCAATCGAATCTGGTTCAAGGAAATTCAATCGGTGGTACAGGAACTTCCGCTTCGCATCCGAATGGCAAAGATGGGATTGCGATCATTAATAGTTCCAATAACACCATCGGAAACACAACCGCCAGCGGCGGAAATCTGATCGAATTCAACAGCCAGAATGGTGTCACAATTGCACGGACGACTTCGTCCAACAATGTGATAACCGGCAATACGATTCGGGAAAATGGCGCATCCGGAATCTCGAACTCCGACGCAACAGGCACACAGATTGGCGGCAATACTTCATTAAACCTCCAAAACATCATTCAATCGAATCAGGAGAATGGTGTTGAAGTCTTCGGGGGTCAAACAACGATTACGGGCAATACAATCACCGCGAATCAGAATGGCGTTGTCATTAGTGGCAATAATACGGTCATCGGTGGAACGGCCGTTGGGCTTGAGAATGTGATTACATCAAACCAGCTGTTCGGTGTCGCTGTCGCCAATGGAAATGGCAATGCCATTCTCTCGAACTCGATTTCCGGTAATGGTGGTCTCGGCATCGATTTGCTCACGGGGAACTCAAACAGCCTCACATTCGTAGGCGTCAACATCAACGATCTGAATGATTCCGATGACGGCGGCAATCATTTCCAAAACTATCCCGTGCTGACGTCGGTCGCCAGTAGCGGTGGCACGATCACAATCTCTGGTTCCCTCAATACAACGCCCAATACGCAGGTATTGATTCAGTTTTTCTCCAATGCCTTACCAGACGGGTCTGGTCATGGTGAAGGTCAGACGCTGCTGGGGCAGAAGACATTCACCACGGACAGCAGTGGCAACGCAACCATTTCCGCCAGCTTTTCCGGAACTCTCAATCCAGGGATTTCGGTCAGTGCCACCGCAACCACTCAGGTCAGCGGTGTCTCGAAAGACACGTCGGAATTCTCAAATAATGTCCAGATCCCAACATCCGAGACTCAAGTCAACACCATCGCCGCCGGACCACAGAACAGCTCAGCAATTGCTGTTGATTCGGTGGGCAACTATGTCATCGCCTGGTTGGGGGTGGCCTCCAACGGATACAGCACGGTCTATTACCGTCGCTTCGATGCGGCAGGAAACCCATTAGATGCTGCGGATCGCGTCGCGAACACTGACACGCTCGGTGGGACGTCGGTTTCTATTGCGATGGATCCTGCCGGGGATTTTGTGATTACCTGGTCTAATGGCGATATTGTCGCTCGACGATTTAACGCAGACGGAAATCCCCTGGACGCCAACCAGTTTGTAGTGAACACCAACTTTAACAAATTTCGCATTTCACCGACTGTCGCAATGGACTCCAGCGGTGACTTTGTGATTGCCTGGACACAGGGTTATTTTTTCGGCAGCTATGGCGACGGTGACGAATATGGAATCTACGCACGTCGTTACAACGCCGCTGGTCAACCGCAAAATGGACAGCAGTTTCAAGTCAACGTTGTGACTCAAAGCGGACAGCAGCAACCTTCCATCGCCATGGATCCCGCAGGCGATTTCGTGATTGCCTGGGCCACTCGTGACACAATTGGTAATACCGCTGACGTCTTCGCGAGAAGATACAACGCTGCTGGAACGGCCCAGGGAGGTGACATCCGCCTGAATACTACGGTGAATTCAGTATCGGGTTACGAAGGACCAAAGGTCGCGATGGATGCTCACGGAAATTTCATCGCGACATGGGCCGGAAGTTATTTTGGAATCTATGGCCGCCGCTTCAATTCGGCAGGAACTGCGATTGATGCACAGCCATTTGAGATCGATCGAATTGCTGCAGACCAAACAAACAGCTCCGCAGTTGCCATGGATGGGGCGGGTGATTTTATTGTCGCCTGGACAGATCAAAAGCAGACTGGCAATACCTTTGACCAGAATGTCGTTCTGCGACGCTATAATGCGAACGGTCAGGCACAAGGAAACGAAATAACCGTCCACGATTTCACCACCAACAACCAGAATTCCCCCGCGGTCGCGATGACTCCGGGCGGACTCAACTACGTCGCAACCTGGACGAGTGATGGACAAGACGGCAGTGGCACAGGCATTTTTGCTCGACGCTTCGGACCAATCAATCTCCCTCCATCTGCGCTGCCTCAGACGGTTAGTACTCAGCAGAGTCAGTCTGTCCCGCTGACGTTGTCAGGCGATGACGGCAATAGTGACGCAGTTCAAACACTGACTTATGCGATTCTCACTCCTCCGCAATACGGGACGCTCACCGGTTTCAACTCCGCAACAGGCGCTGTGACCTACACACCAAATCCCGGCTTCGGAATTGATACGTTTACCTTCACGGTGACAGATGATGCCAATGCAGGCGGAGGCCCGCTCACCAGCAATCCGGCGACAGTGACGATCAAGATTAATGGCGCTCCCGATCTGAGCACCAGCAGCTCGATTCGCTATGTCGCGACCGGGCCTGCGGTCGTCATTAATCCTGCACTTGTCGTGACGGACCCGGATAGTCCAACGTTAGCAACCGGTGCCATCACGATCACGAACTTTGTGGCGGGTGAAGATGGACTCGTATTTGCCAATGACGGCTCAACAATGGGAAACATCGCCATTGTCAGCAACATCGGCGGAGTTTTGACTCTGGGTTCAGCCGGTGCGACGGCGGCCCTCACCGAATGGCAAGCAGCACTGAGATCGGTGATGTATTCCAATTCGAACGCTAATCCAACTGTAACACCAAGGATTGTGACGTTTTCAGTCAATGACGGCGGAGCGTCCGGCAACCTGCTGAGCAGTACCATCAATGTCACAGGAAGTAATCATGCACCAGTGCTTACCAACTCCAGGCAATTAAATTACCGCGAAGGAGATGGCATCCAATCCATCTTCCCGGATGTCACCGTCTCGGATTCGGATAATACAACGCTTGCCACCGCAAGCGTGACATTGACAAACTTCGTTCCGGACGAAGATGTTTTGTCATTCGTTAACGACAACGCGACGATGGGCAATATTGCCGTGGTCAGCAACACGGACGGAGTCTTAATTCTCACTTCCGCGGGAGCGACTGCGAAGTTGACGGAATGGAAAAACGCACTGCGAGCAGTGACATATTCCAATTCAAGCTTCACTCCACATGAACAGCCCCGTTATGTGGCCTTTGTTGTCAATGATGGCCTCGACTCGAGTTCCGAGTTGTCCATGCCGCTGACCGTCCAATCGGTCAACTCCGCGCCGGAATTGCAAATTAACGAAGGCCCAAATGGGACCACTTACACTGAGGATCATCCGGCGATTGCTGTCATTTCCGATGCAACTGTCACGGATGATGACAATATGACTCTGGCGAGTGCCACAATTGCGATGACGAACTTCCTGGCGGATCAGGATGTCTTGTCATTCACCGCCAATCCGTCAACGATGGGCAATATCGCCTTGTCTTCCAATTCCAATGGAGTCTTGACTCTGGTCTCGGCGGACAACTCGGCGACCTTCGATCAGTGGCAGGCGGCTCTGCAGGCGGTGAAATACTTCGACTCCAGCGACAATCCCAACGCAACATTCACCAGGACAGTCACGATCACGGTCAATGATGGATTGATCAACAGCAATTTCGAAGTCGTCATCATACAGGTCATTGGTGTGAATGATGCACCTGTCGCCGAAGATTCGAATCTCAGCGTGACAACGGAAGTCCCTGCGACTGCCACATTGAGTGCGACGGATGTTGATAATACACAAAGTCAACTCATATTCCAGGTCGCAAGTCCGCCGAGCCACGGTACCGTGCAAATCACCGATGTGCATACTGGCAACTACACTTATACGTCGGACACCGGATATCAGGGTGCAGACAGTTTCACATTCAGCGTGAATGACGGCAGCCTGGACAGTAACGATGGGACAGTGACGATTGACGTCATTCCTTCCAACACGCCCCCAGTATTCACCTCGAACGCCGCAATCAGCGTGCCAGAAAACACCACAAGCGTTCTGACTGTGAGCGCGACAGATAGTGATCTGCCACAGCAGGTTATTACCTATTCTATCACAGGAGGAGCTGACCAGACGCTGTTTTCGATCACTCCGACCGGCGTTCTGACGTTCCAGACTGCTCCCAGCTTTATTTCGCCCAGCGACGCCGATCACAACAACGTTTATCTCGTTCAAATCACTGCTGCTGATGGCCATGGCGGAACCGTCGCGCAGGACTTGGTAATCACCGTCTTCTCGACCAATACGCCGCCCGTTTTCACATCCAATAGTGCGATTACTGTGCCGGAGAATTCGACGGCGGTCACGACCATTCAGGCAACTGACAGCGACCAGCCTCAGCAGACCGTCACCTATTTTATTACAGGCGGAATCGACCAGGCGCTATTTTCGATCACTCCGGCTGGCGTTCTGAAGTTCCAGACTGCTCCCAGCTTTATTTCGCCCAGCGACGCCGATCACAACAATGTTTATCTCGTTCAAGTCACTGCTGATGATGGCCATGGCGGAACTGTCGCGCAGGACTTGGTAATCACCGTCTTCTCGACCAATACGCCGCCCGTTTTCACTTCCAATAGTGCGATCAACGTTCCCGAAAACTCGACAGCCGTCACGACCATTCAGGCAACTGACAGCGACCAGCCTCA
>JAQGHT010000233.1 GCA_028291565.1 Planctomycetaceae bacterium
TGCGGACAGGTGCACCAACCAGGTGAAGCTCGGCACGATCATTCCGATGGCCAGGACTTCAGTCAGCTCAGCCTTCGACGTCAATCGTACCAGTGACCCGGAGAAGACTGCCGTGACGATTCCGCCCAGGATAAACAATACTGCGGTGTCGAAATAGGTATACCGAGCGGAAATTGTTTGCTTGGGTTGCTGTGCCATGATTTGACTTGCCTTTCCGATTGATATTGTCGCGGCCACGAATGAGTCTTTTTCCATGCTTGTCGCGCGATCAAACGTTTCATTCTTATTGGTACGCGGTAAAACGGCGTGTACCAGTTGTCATGACCTTGTTTGCGTCCTGTTCGCTGGTTGTCGATGCGAAATTCGTGAGGCTTTGGAGGATTCAGGACGCTCGTCCAAAGTCTCACGATTTCAGCGACTCGCAAGTGATTGGATGAAATCACCCTAATTACCATAGGGGCGATAAGCGCCATAACCCCAGGCGTTTTGGGACGGAGCAAACGTTGTCTGGGAGGGTGAAAAACCACCTTGTGTCGCGTAGTAGCCGTTTGGACCGTATGGCAGCATCACTGGTCCGCCATAACCGCTCGTGTCGTAATGTGGGGCCATTCCGCGAATTCCATAAGTGCTGAACCGACCGACTGCTTCCAGTTGGCGATTGCTATTGAGCTGAGAATTTCGCATGTAGCCCTCGAACGCTCGCATGTTGGCGTTGTTGGAATTGGAAATCGTCATCGCATTGAACGGCAACGGTTGATCATTCGGAATTCGCCGCGCCAGTTCCATTGATCCCTGTCGATTCCACCTGTCGAATTGATTCTGAAAGCGGATTTCATTGGCCCACATGTTCCCGACACCCAAACCAGGAAAATCCTGGGCACTCGCTGATTGAATCGAACCGGCCATAACGAGTATTGTCGTTGTCGCGATCGTCAGATGATTGAAATTCATGATTCTGTTCCCTGCTGTTTGATTTCTGGTTTTCGCGAGGAAGCTGATTGTTTCCCCTTTCATCAGCAATACAGCGGCTCAAACGGGCTGTGACGCAGGGGCAAAAAGATTTCACAAAAATCGTATTGGAGCGGGCGTAACTCTTTTTGCATAATGGACATGCACCATCGGCAGGATTTCTTGAAATCTTGAAACGCGTCGACCTGGAGCGGATCAATCGCTGTCGTCACGCGAAACCAGTCGAAAGAGGACTTTTCATGAGACCAGTACCCGAAGAAGCTGCCGACGTTCAGCGTCTGGATCAGGTCGTCACACAATGGAGTCTGCTGCGCGTCGCTCACCAACCGGTTTCATTGGACGGGCCGCAAGCGCGGCAAGAGCTTTTACTCCGCTACCGGGGAGCGATTCGCAGCAATGTCTGTGCTCTACTGTTGAATGAAACTGATGCGGAAGACGTCGCGCAGGATGTGCTAATTCGGCTGATGCGAGGTGATTTCGCAACTGCCGATCCATCGCGCGGCCGGTTTCGAGATTTTCTGAAGGTGGCGGTCAAGAATATGGTCCGCAACCATTGGGACCGGCAGCATCGACGTAGTGCGGTTTCATTTGAGGCAAACCCTGTCCTGGAACCTGCAACGGATTCCGCGTCCTCTGACGCAGCCTGGACCAACCAGTGGCGCGGTCAGTTGCTGGAAGGAACATGGCGGGCTCTTGAACAATTTGAACGAGATACCCCAAGCTGCATCTATTACACCGTACTCAGACTTCGCTCCGAACATCCCGACGAGGATTCGGCACGTGTTGCCGAGCGGATGTCCGAATTGACCGGCAAAACATGGCGTCCCGACGCCTATCGCCAGCAGCTGCGTCGCGCCCGGTTGCGGTTTGCCCAATTGCTGGTCGAAGAATTGTCACATTCCTTAAAACAGCCCACGCCGGACGCTGTTGAAGAGGAACTGGTTGATCTTGGATTGATTGACTTCGTGCGCCCATTTCTACCAGAAGATTGGCGAGAGCGTGGAGAATTGCGCGAATCCGTTTGATGAATCTATTTTAAATAAGGAATTCCCATCGGGCCTTCAGGCAACATGGCGATCCTGGCATTATTGCCACACGCGCTCAGTGCCTGCGCGACGCGTGCGTTGATATTGTGTACCGGCTCCAGATGCGCCTTGCGGACCTCTTCGTCAATCAAATCGCTTTTGAGTCCTACTCGAGCTTTGAGTTCGATCAACGCCAGTAGCTGCGCTTCCCACTGGTCGTACATGCTGAAACCGGGAGTGAGAATCCGGTCCAGTAGTGCACGCGGCGAGCTGCTTTCGAATAGCAGCTTTTTGAAATTGCCATGGGTCGGAAAGCCATCGTTGCATTTGCTGCACGCGAGAATGAATCCGTCCTGTTCGACGATCTGGGCCGCAGCCGACATTCCCTTCACCGCCTGGTACAGATTCTGATCCAGTGGATACCCGGCATTGGTTGTGACGACGACCGGAAACGGCTGGTCGCAGGGAATCATCACAGTTTCCTTGCTGAAAGCGCAGCCTGCCAGATGCGCGGCAAGCGGCTGACCGCAGAAAAACCGAGTGATCTGGCGTTTGCTGTTCTGTGTGACGTTGATGCAGAAATCGACATTCAGCAATGAGCCATTTTTCCGAATCTTCGCTTGCGTCGGATTGCCGTCCAAGACGCCCCAAGTGCTTCGTGGATGCCCGATCGTTGGTGCGTCGTGATAGCGCATAATGGACTTGATGTCGGCCACGGCCGGGAAGATCCCCTTGTAGCCGCCGCTGAAACCTGCCATGAAATGCGGCTCAATGAAGCCCATCACGATGCGTTTGTCAGCCTCGCAATATTCCTTGTTGTAATAAATCGGCTGGCCGTCTTCGCCGACCCCGGCTTGCTTGAGCGATTGCGGATCCAGCGAATTGTGATTCACGATCTTGTATTTCCGCGCCACATCCGCCCCGCACATTTTCGCCAGCTCATCAGGCGTGTTCACACGATGTGAGCCTGTCCCGTTGACGATGACAAAATTCTCTGCGGGAACATGACTCAATTCTTCGAAAAGCCAGGGCAAGATGCGTTCGGTCGGCAGCGGCCGCGTGATGTCCGGAATCACGACCGCGATCTTGTCGCTTGCGTGCATCAACTCGCGCAGCGGCCGACTATCGATTGGTTTTCGAACGGCTTCTTGAAACGCCGCGGGTTCGTCGGGCACTCCCGTCACGAACTTGGGCTCAATGACGATCACATGCTCCGCATCCAACTCAAGATCGAGACCGTCTGTTCCATATTGCAGGTGAATCTTCATGCGTCCCTCATGTGTTGGAGCCGAATTCCAGGCAGGTGTTGCTCATTCGACTGCCGTCGAAGCGGCGTCGCACTGGTAAATTCAGGTTATTTCGCAGTGCCGAGTTGCCGTTCGATCCAGGTTGCCGCCAGTTCCGCGGCTCCAGTGGGAGTTGTGTGTCCCTTTGGTTCCGAAACTACGTGGAGATCGACCAGCGACGCCTTGTTTTGTTTCCGCGACGCGCTCGTCACGGCACGGCAAAAGGCAATCGATTCATCTGTACTGACTCGGTCGTCGACGTCGCCAATCATCAACCAAACGGCCCGCCCGGCGAGTTTCTCGGCTTGCGGTTTCAATGAGAGCCGTTCGGCCAGTTCTCGTTTTTTTAAACCGTGAAATTCGCGCAACGACATCAAGTCAGTGACCGGAGCAAAGGCCGCAACGCATTTGATACGCTCGTCCGACGCCGCAAACTGGACCGCCATGAATCCTCCGCGAGATGTGCCACAAACAGCAACGCGAGCGGGATCAGACAGCTTGAGCTCGATTAATTCGTCCAAAACCGCGCGGAAGCGTTCCGTGGCTTGGGCGACAAAGTCTTCATCCTTTCCACAGCGCACGCTCCAGGCATCAATCCCGGCCGGTTCACCTGCACGAATTTCCGTACCGTGGCCTGGAAGATCAATTCCAACACACAGATATCCGTGTTTCTCTAATTGATTGCCCGATTGCCGAAAGTACGGAGAATTCAGTGTTTCTTCGATCGATCCTCCGAAAATGAACAGCGTCGGCGCCGGTTTGTCGGGCTTTTGTGGCCAAATTCCATAACGGATCCCGGATTTGGTTTTCAGCACTTGAGCTGTGCGAGTTTCGGCTGAGGGTACCTCCTCGCCACGCGCAGGGGAATAGATCCAAAGTGGGCTCAGGCCACAGAGAAACAGAGCCAACTGAAATCGACGAAGCATCGCGTGATTCTCCATTTTGAACCAGACGTCCAACAGTTCCACAACGTAACGATTGATTGGTCTCCAGAGCACATGAAGAAATCCTGCCGTCCGCAAATTGTAGGCAAGCCTCTGCGGGGCTGGCAACGGCTCGCGTAAGAGAGTTTTTCTCCGAACCATTTCTGGTCTGGACTTGTCATTTTGAGGTCACAACTGCAGATCGGGAATCCATCTGACGGTCCTAAGGTAGTCCGGTTCGGGTGACCGAATCGCGGATGAGCCATCGCGGTCTCTTGTAGAGCGCGTGCGCGTGTCGACGGCCAGCTCGCTGGTCAGGACGGCCGTGAGCCTTGTGCTCGCTTTCTCGTCACCACTTCGTTGTAGTCGCTCCAGATGGCGTTCGCTGCTTTCGCAATCAAGGCTTGGAGCCGATGTTTTACATCTGCATTCAAGCCAAAGCGGGATCACTGGAACAATGGACAGGAACAGACGGCATTGGCGTTCCTGGCGCCGTGACTTGGCAGTGAATTATCATCCCAGATAGACTTCGTATTCGCGATCACAAGGCGTTCCGCGGGTCATCAGCATTTTGTGGGCTTCAGGGGCAATGATCACCGAGAACACAGTCTGCCAGAAACCCGTATTGAGATCGTCGTTTGCATGTCGGCAGATTGACCGGGGATAGGCGTCATGGTCGCGGAGCGCGGCCTGCACCTGGCCCAGCGACCATGCGGAACCACTTGGCTTTTCCAATAAAGCATCGATCCGCGCCTGACGCGGTTGGGACTGGATCAATTCCGGAAATCCGTTAGTCACGGCGACCAGGTCGGGATGACGCGCATGGTTGGCGTGTGTGACGATCCCGCCCCCAGTATCGCTGAGGACGTATACTTGATCTATGGTCACCTCCAGATTCGCGGGACCTTGCGGAGTCGTGAGCATGATATTCGCAGGGATGGCTCGTTCCGCCCGACGTACGGCGTTCACCGCCCCGTCTAAGGAATCGGCTTCGAGGATCCCTCGGACCGTGAAATAGTGAGGCACACCCAGTTTACGACTGGGGGCCGGCAATGTATTGAGACACAGCCCGATTCCCGCCGAATTGAATCCGACATAAGCAATCAATCCCGCTTGCGTCACCGTTGTCAGACTCGGCTTACCTGTGGGACGCCGAGTCAGCACGATTGTAAACGGATCGAGAAACGGATCGTTATCCCAGTTCTGGCACGCGACTCGGCCCAGGCCCGTGACGGATCCCAGTGAAAACGACGTACATCCTGAATCGTCAGCTTTCAGCTGATTTCGAACTTGCAGCAGCATCAGGTCCGCCAATGAAACTCGAGCGGCTTCAGCGGTCCCACGGAGTTCTTCGACCATCTCTGGCGAATAGCCTTCAGCGCGCTGGATCGATTCCTGCGCGATCAACATCGCCGATTCGCGCGACACGCGGATCGTGCGATTGACTCGTGTGAGTGCGACCTCACAGAAGCCCCGAATTCGTTCGCCGGCCGCTTCTCCGATCTGTCGTCCCAGCTCACGAGGCGCTCCTGCAACTTCAATTTCCTGATATCGCAATGTTGACATCATGCTGCCCTTCCGGCGGCTGAATGACTGAGGTGTGTAGTACCAGCTGCAAAATCCATCAGAGAGAAACCATAACAGGTTCAGGACTGAAAATGCCAGTTTCCCGCAGTATAGCTCGACACTCGGAACTGGTGAATTCTTGACGTACGACAGGTTTTCAACCTGTCCGTGTTTACGAAACGGACAGGTTGAAAACCTGTCCTGCCAGCCTCGCGGTACAGAATGTCGGACCACACGGATGATTTGGCAATCGTGTTCGCAATCTCAATTTGGTATCATTTGTTCTCAATCGATTCCTTGGAACGGCGGACTCATGAGCCGAAGATTCTGTGTGATGGTTCACGATGTAACTCCGGCGTTCTCGGAGGAAATCGATCAGATTCTCGACCACTTGCAACCGATTGTCGGTAAAAATGTCAGCGGAGCCGTAGTTCCAGCCTGGCACGGTCGTCAGCTCAATGCCATTGACCGCGGGCAGTTTCAAGTCTGGGACGAGATGTTCGGTGAGTTGTTGTTGCATGGATGGACGCACTATCGGCAACAGCACCCGGGCTTGGTGTCATGGCTAACCGGCAGGTCTGACGAGTTCACCGGACTGTCGCCAGAAGAAGCGCGAGATATACTGAGTCGGGCCCAGTCAGAAATGAAATCCGTTCTCGGAACATCGTTACGCGGATTTGTCGCCCCCGCCTGGCAATTTCCATGTCAACTCGCCGATATTCGACGGGCTGAAGTGGAATATGTCATGGGATTCCAACACTTGGAGTCCGCCCAAGGCAAGCTGATTCCGCTCGCCACCTGGTCCTGGGATTGGGGCTGGCTCGATGGGGCCAGCCGTCTGGGAGCGTTCCTTGGAAATTGTCGGAGGATTTGGTGCCCAAACGCCCTGCCGGTCATTGTACTGCATCCGATTGACCTGCGACGTCGTCATGTACGACATGCGCTGAATCTCATTCGGGAATTCTTGCAAGAGGGGTGGAAGCCGGTCCTGCCGGGCGAAATGGTCGGGTCTCTTGTGAACGGAACGTTACCATGAAATTCTGGTTCGACTGGGTGATGAGCCGACGTGCCGCGAATCTGACTGGTCGTCTGCGAAACTGGATTCCGCGTCGCTGTCGCCTGGCGGATATCGGATCAGGAACGGGTCACAATGCCCAACATTGGCGAGCCCAATTTAATGCGAACGTTGATGAATTCGATGTCTGTGATTTACACTGGACAGGTGCCGGCCCAGTGATCTTTGACGGGCGTCGGATTCCAGTCGCGGACGCTACCTATTCCATTGTGACGTTGCTGTTTGTGTTACAGTATTCCCCGCAGGCCCTGGAACTCCTGCAAGAGGCTCGCAGGATTTGCGCCCACCGAGTGATCGTTTTTCAGTCCACCTATGACGGAAAATGGGGGCGTGGCTGGTTGAGAGTCCGGGACTTCCTGTGGGGTCCGCTTGCATTTTACCTGGCTCGTTTCGCGGGCATGATTCGAGGTTACTCGTGTCCTCTCAAATCTCAGACGCTTTTTTCGAGGCCGGAGTTAACGCAACTCTTCCAGCAAGCCGGGTTGACGATTCACCATTGGGAGCCGCAGGAGTGGTGGGGACTTCGGATCAGTCGAGATCTTTACATTCTGGAATCGACGGCAATTCCTGCGAAGTGTCCGTCATAATTCCCGCTCGGAACGAGGTGCGATGGTTAACCAGCACTCTGCAAGCCGCGATCAAATCGGCGCAGCATGCCGGGCAGAATGAGATTTCGACGGAGATCATTGTTGTTGACAATCAAAGTACCGACGGGACTTGGGAACTGCTTAAGCAATTCGCGCCAGAGTATCAAATTCGTGCATTGCGACTCGAGAAACTTGGGGCCGCTCGAGCTCGAAACCATGGTCGCCAACATGCGCGGGGGAGGATTTTGATCTTCGTCGATGCCGATACACACCTGCCAGTTGAGGGATTGACCAGGATCAAGGAATTATGTGATCAGCGGGGCATGGAAGCGGGAATCACACGACTGGCGGGACTTGACGGAGGATGGAAAGCTCAACTGTGGTGGACGTTTTGGGAACACGTCAGACGATTGCCATTGCCGCATGCCAAGGCCATGCCTGCTGTGATGTTTTGTACTGCACCCGTATTTGACGAGTTTGGTCCGTTTGACGAAGAAGTGGCAATTGGAGAAGAATGGCCGATCCTGGCCAATGTCTATCGCCACCGGCCACGAAAATTCGTCTATGATCGTTCGTTGACGGCATTCACGTCGAGTCGACGAATGGAGCTTCAATCGTTCGGATATCTACGGACTTTGTTGAAATATGTGTGGGCCATCTTGCACAAGCCGGGACGAATTCATTATACGGACCGCATTCGATAGCGTTTCGTACTGGTCAAGAATGATGCACTCGGTGCGCCTGGGAATCGCTCGACGACTGGCGGCAATGCGTCTGCACCGCTGGAATCATGGTCAGGATCTTCCTGACGGATGGCTGCGAAAACGCCGTACCCGCATCGCGGAGATTCTGATCCCACTGGGGAATCTTTATCTTTTTGTACAAGGTGCGATGTCTGAGGTCCTGAGTTGTGAAAATTGGATTGCCTGGGAGCTGGCCATTGCTGCTCAGTTCGGAAGAAATACCCGGACCACCAAGGATCGGACCGGGCTGGAATTTGAAGCGATTCCCGGCATTTCGTTAGAGCAACTGCTGCGTTCTCACAGGCCGCTGAATGAAAAACTGCGCGGCATCTGCTTATCAGCTGCCGCCCTCAGGGACTTGCATCGAGTCACGATATCCGCCATCGACGCCACCAATTGGCCACTCAGCCACGGAGACGCGACCTGCCGGAATGTGGTCGTGGACCTCGCGACGGAGACTGCAAGTTGGATTGATTTCGACATGCGGCATCGGCCGCAATTCTCTTGGGCGACTCGGCGAGCTGACGACTTGCGTGCACTGTTGTGGTCCAGCGCCGCGTGTCTTGATGTTGCGCGATACTCAGACTGTGTTTGCGCAGCATTTGAAGGATATTCCGACGTCACGGTCGTACGAGACGTTCAGGCTATTGCAGGCAATCTGACACTTCCAACGGTATTTCAACTTGGACAATCAGCGCTATTGGCTGAAGATTTCTTTTGCCTCAACGAAATTATCAGGCAATATGAGTTCGTATCTCAGGAGGGGCGGCCTGAGAAAGAGGTAGTAAGCAGAAATGGGTGACGGTGGTTCGGTTGAGAAATTCCTGAAAACCTCCTGGCGATCGAAAACCGTGACGCTTGACGAGGCATTGCGTTTCACGCGAAACTCGCCGTGAAGAGTCCTGGCGAGCGCATTCCGAAGGACAACATTCGGGGAAAGAATTGCATCGGCCGTGGCCGCGGCGGGGTAAACCCATTGGCGAGCGAGCCTCCAATTGGAGCATCGCACGGACCACCTTTTCAATCAGGGCTGTTTTATGAATATGCGAATCACGTTTCGAACTCTCTGGCGAGCTGCTTGTTTGAGTCTCGTCGTTGCGGCGCTCTATTGTTATTGCGGAGATTCCATGTCGATTGCCGAGCAGGTCGCAATGGCCGAGACCGCAACAACCCAGCCCAGGTTGCCTCGAGACCAACTGCTGGTCTATCGCGGACCTAAGAACGAGGAGTTGCCCGTCAAGTCGGTCGCCGATTGGCAATTGCGGCGTGCAGAAATCCTCAAAGGAATGCAGGCCGTGATGGGCAAGTTACCTGGGGAGGAAAAGAAGTGTCCGCTCGATGTGAAAATTGAGGAAGAGGTCGATCGCGGGACTTACGTTCGCCGATTGATTTCCTATGCATCAGAACCCGGTTCACGTGTTCCCGCCTATTTGTGCATTCCGAAAGCCGTGCTGAATTCCAAAGACAAGCGGGCTGCCGGGGTACTTTGTTTGCATGGAACTGATAACGTTGTCGGACACGGCGTAGTCGTCGGTGTGGGGGGCCGGCCCAATCGACAATATGCGAGTGAACTGGCCGAACGAGGATATGTCACGCTCGCTCCGAACTACCCGCTACTGGCGAAGTATCAGCCGGACATCAAGGCACTGGGTTGGGAGAGTGGAACCTTGAAGGCTGTATGGGACAACATGCGTGGTCTGGATCTGCTGGATTCACTGCCCTACGTCAAGCCTGGAAAATATGGTTCAATCGGACATTCACTCGGCGGCCACAATTCCGTCTATACCGCTGTATTTGATGACCGGATCCAAGCCGTTGTCACCAGCTGTGGACTCGATTCTTACCTCGACTATTATGGCGGTGACGAGAAGAACTGGTTCCCGGAAAAGGGTTGGACTCAGACCCGATATATTCCTAAGTTACGGGACTATCGCGGCCGTCTTGCGGAAATTCCGTTTGATTTCCATGAAATGATCGGAGCACTCGCGCCCAGGAATGTCTTGATCATCGCGCCGTTGAAGGACAGCAACTTTCGACACGAAAGCGTGGATCACATCGCCACGGCAGCTCGTGCGGTTTACACGCTTTATGGAAAGCCCGAAAATCTAAGAGTTGAGCATCCTGATTGCGAACACGATTTCCCGAACGAGATGCGAGAACTGGGGTACAAACTGTTTGATCAGGTGTTGCTGCCGTAAAGTTTAGATTAGTGTTCCCAAATCTGAATTGTATTTCAAATCGTTTCTATTTGGCTCCTGCTTTCCTGGAATGCAGGCAGATGAGCACCAGGCTGTGCTAAACAAGCTCGACTAGACAAAAACCTTCTCTGAACTTCCACGTTTTTGAATCATTGCGAGATCTGGTCGTAAATCCTGCAATCTTTCGATCGGGAACTGGTAATTGATTGTCTGACTCAACCCGATTCCGCTCCGTTTCATGCCAGAATTCCTGGTACCAGGTTCCCCAGCACATCCGTCAAGCGGAAAAAGCGACCCTGGAACTTGAAGGTCAGCTGTTTGTGGTCGATGCCGAGCAGGTGTAGCAGCGTGGCGTGTAAATCGTGGACGCTGACCGGATCGCGGGTGATGTTGTAGCAATAATCGTCGGTCGCCCCATATGTGATTCCAGGCTTGATACCGGCTCCCGCGAGCCAGATCGTGAAACACCGGGGATGATGATCTCGGCCATAATTGTCCATCGTCAACGCATCCTGACAATAGACTGTCCGGCCAAATTCTCCACCCCAGACGACGAGTGTGTCATCCAGCAATCCCCGTTGTTTGAGATCGAGAATCAATGCGGCTGAGGCCTGGTCCGTGTCGCGACATTGCCCTGTCAATTGTTTCGGCAAATCCCGATGCTGGTCCCAGCCGCGGTGAAAGAGCTGAATAAATCGCACCCCACGTTCCGCCAGACGTCGCGCCAGAATGCAGTTGTAAGCGAAGGTGCCGCGTTTGCGAGAATCGGGTCCGTAGAGTTCCAGAATGTGTTCAGGTTCGGTTGACAAGTCCGTTAACTCAGGAACCGACGACTGCATCCGAAAGGCCAGTTCATACTGAGCGATGCGCGTGGCGATTTCAGGATCGGGGACATCCTGCAACTTCAATGTGTTGAGTTGATTGACGGTGTCCAGCATTCGCCGTCGGTCGGCAGTTTCCATTCCGGGTGGATTAGAAAGGTAGAGGACCGGATCGCCTGTGCCACGGAATTTGACGCCTTGAAAATGCGTGGGCAAAAAGCCACTGCCCCACAGGCGATCGTAAAGTGGTTGATCGACCGGGCGTCCGGTTCCAATGGAAACCATGCAGACAAATGCCGGCAGATCATGATTCTCGCTGCCTAAACCATACGCGGCCCAAGCGCCCAAACTGGGCCTGCCGGCCTGCTGAGTCCCCGTCATGAAAAACGTCACTGCCGGATCGTGATTGATCGCGTCGGTGTGCATGGACTTGATGAAGCATATCTCGTCCACGACTTTGCTCATCTGAGGCATCAACTCACAGAGCCAGGCCCCGCTTTTGCCGTGTTGCGCGAATTTGAACGTCGACGGTGCGACGGGATGTTTCGCCTGATTGGCAGTCATTCCCGTCAATCGCTGTGTCCCACGAATCGAATCGGGCAGTTCTTCGCCGAAGCGTTTCGCGAGTTCCGGTTTCGGATCGAACAAATCCATCTGCGAGGGTGCGCCAGACTGAAACAGGTAAATCACCCGTTTTGCCTTGGGTTTGAAATGTGGCA
>JAQGHT010000324.1 GCA_028291565.1 Planctomycetaceae bacterium
GGCGGAATCGGCCGAGACTCCGCCAGCAACCGCCGCTCCGCATTTCCCACCCCGCACGAAGTCTGTCATCTGGATCTTTCTGTCCGGTGGATACAGTCACCTGGAAACGTTTGATCCCAAGCCCGCCCTGAATCAGTATTCCGGTCTGACTTACGACAAGACTCCCTTCGAAAATCCCGTCAACTCTCCGCTGCACAAAAAGAGGTTCAGTTCTGTTGCTGCTGAAGAAGTCAACGTCCGGGATGTCTATCCCACGATCTATCCCATGCAGGTCGGCTGGAAGAAGCACGGCGCGAGCGGCATTGAGGTCACAGATTGGTGGCCGCACCTCGCCAAACAGGTCGATGAACTGTGCTTCATTCGCAACATGTGGACGACCGATAACGACCATGCCGCCGAAAATCAAATGCACACCGGCCGCCATCGTCTCGACGAACCGCAGCCGAGCATTGGGGCCTGGGCGCACTATGGACTTGGCACACTCAATGAAAATCTTCCCAAGTTCGCCGTCCTCGGCGGACCCACACGCTCCGACACCCGACTTTCATTGGATTCCCTGTATCTCGGTCCGCAGCATGCCGGAGTCCCGCTCGTGCTCGATCCGAAGAATCCACTTCCTTTCGGCCAGCGGAAAGCGGGCCAGTCGCTGGAAGCGCAGCGGCAGGAATATGAACTCATCAATCGGCTCAATGGTCTGACCGCCGTGGAGTACCCGGAAGACCAGGAGTTGCTGGCCCGGATCCGCGCTTATGAACTTGCGTTTCGCATGCAGGCTGCCGTCCCCGAAGCGATCGAATTCGCCAAGGAAACGGCCGCCACCAACACGCTGTACGGAATTGATAATGAGGCGACAAAGTCGGCTGGCCAGCGTCTGCTCGCAGCACGGCGGTTGGTGGAGCGAGGGGTCCGGTTCGTGCAAGTTTATCCGTCCGGTTACGGTACCTGGGACTCGCATCAGAAGCTGAAGGACAACCACACCAAGCTTTGCGCTACAGTTGATCAGCCGGTTGCCGGTTTGATTCAGGACCTCAAACAGCGAGGCCTGATGGATCAGGTAACAGTCGTGTTTTGTACCGAATTCGGCCGCACGCCCGGGCTTGAACTCCGTGGCGGCGGGAAAGACGGCCGTGACCATCATCCCAATGGTTTTACGATTTGGATGGCGGGAGCAGGCATCAAGAAGGGCTACGTCCACGGCGCGACGGACGAACTTGGATACAACGCACTCGGCGAGGGGCACTACGTCACCGACTTGCATGCCACTGTGCTCCGCTTGCTCGGCCTGGATAATCGGCGGCTGGAAATCCCCGGGCGCAAACGGCTTGAAATCGATTATGGCAAAGTCATGGACGACGTTCTCGCTTAGGTAAGGGAGTCCGTTCGAGTCAGTTCAAATCTCAAAACGCAGTGCTTCCAGCCGTTCACGGTTCAAGACAATGCCCAGCCCGGGTCCCTGCGGCACGGAAAGCAGGCCGGCATTGACGCTGATCGGGGTTTCTGTCGCGTGTTCCGTGTGAAACCAGGGGCCGATCAGATCGGCGGCGTATCGCTCAACGACGATATTGGGCAGCGCGACCGTCACGTGCGCCATTGCAGCGGACGCGACATCCCACTCCAGATTGCTACCGATCGCACAATGAACGCCGGCCGCCTCGGCCATAGCTGCCATTGCGATTGTATTGAGAATGCCGCCGTGTTTTCCCGGATAGATACTGATGATGTCTGCCGCGTTCTTTCGAATACAATTCAGAGCGTCGGGCATGGTGAACACGGATTCGTCCGCCATGACCGGCAGTCGAATCTGGCTGCGGACGCGGGCCAGGCCATCCAGGTCCAGACGGTGGACAGGTTGCTCAAGAAATGCCACGTTGTATTCTTCCAGGCGGGACGCCGCGCGGATGGCATCGTTCACCGACCAGCCCCCATTGGCATCGACAGTCAGGCGCACGTTCGGTCCGATCACCTCACGTACGAGTCGTATTCGTTCCAGATCGTAATCCAGCGGGTCCTGTCCGACCTTGAGTTTGATCGTACGGAACCCCTCCGCCACCATTCGCCGCGCGACGTCGGCTGACAGTTCCGGCCCCACGGGCATGATGGGAAACCGCAGTGGCAGATCGAACGAGCGGACCGCTCCGCCCAAGATCTGGTAAACCGGAGTATCCAGCGATTTGCCCAGGATATCGAACAACGCCATCTCGATGCCGGCCTTCGCGAATGAGTTGGCAAACGTTGAGTTCAGCTTTCCCATGCAATGACGAATCCGACGGGGATCTTCACCGATCAAACGGGGGGCGAACTGTTTTGTGACAACCTCGAGCGAACCGGCGCAGGTTTCTCCGCTCCAGTCCGGTGAGCCGTTTACTTCACCTATGCCTTCCAGTCCCGTATCTGTGCGAATAAATAGAATCAGCAACTGAGAAGCGAAGCGAAATCCCTTCGCATCCGTCACCAGTCCGACGCGTCGGTCAACCCCCACGCGAATCGGGACGGTCTCAATTTCAGTGATTTGCATCAGGGACCTTTCATCGATAGTGCGTTAACCAAACGAGCACTCGATCAACAGCGAGACCTTAGTTGAGCCGGATGCGGCCGAGAGGGCACTCCAGTCCTGGATTGCTCAGAAGAATCCGGGGGCTGATGCCGCTCGACTCGGCTGGGCACATACATTTGGCTATCGCGCTTTCACGGCCTGGCCATGAAATTCAATCATGGCCGTGGCTAGTGTCTCGACGATTGCCGTAATATAGGCTTGGCCGTGTTCGGCGGTTCCGCGGTCTGGACTGTCGCTGTAGCCATCAATGGCCTGCCACGAGCCATGGTGTTCTGCGCGATAGGGGCGATAAAAGCTACGCGGGTCCGAACCGACGACTTGATCCCGATGCGGCAGCGACTCCGGTACGAGTTCCGGACGAAGAGCCATCATGATGGAAGTCTCAAAGGCTCCTGCGTGGCCAGGCAATCGCCCAGGTTTGTGGGCCTCCAGGGCCACGAGGGCATCCCAGGCGACGGTCCAATAGGACGCGGCCGCCACGCTGGCGGGATGCTTGAGTGCCAGATCCCGAGCTACCAACTGCAACAGTTCATTGTTGCCGCCGTGTCCATTCACGATAAAGATCTTGTGGAAGCCGCTGATGATCAGTGATTCGCCGAGTTCGTAAACAATGCGATAATAGGCTTCTGTACTCAGTGACATTGTGCCACCAAACGGCAAGTGGTGGTGTGACGAACCAAAAGGCAAAGTCGGGGCCACAACCACGGGGATCATCGCTGCCGCCTTCTCGGCCGCGAGACGCGATAACGATTCGATTGTCAGGTAATCAGTCCCGACCGGCAAATGCGGCCCATGCTGTTCCAGAGCACCGACGGGCCAGATCAGCAAGGCATCTGCCGCTTGCGAGCGAGCCTGCGTACGATTGATTTCCTGAAGCAGCAGACTCGCTGGCATATTGTATCCTTGATAATAATGAGATGCAGGATGGCCGCCCCCGGGCATAGGGGTTTTGCAGGATGTGGGCCACAGACCGAATTATGCACGGCGACCTGGAAATAAATGAAGGCCGGGAGCGGCCAGCTTACGAGTTTTTCGCATTCCTCATTTCCCGCCCAGGAAACGCGTGATGACATTGGACGTAATCCGAGAAATCGCATCGTCAACCAACAGGCAGGGAACATAGGTGATCGAACCGACTGAAAAGACGGCTCCACCACTCACAGTATCATAATGGACAATTTCCGCACCACCTGCATCGCGATTGATGCCCTTCGCCAAAAGCACGGTGCCGGCCGGGGAATGCGGACTCATCTTGTCGGTTTCGTGCCCCGACGCACCACCGTGGATCCGTTCTTGTAAGCTCTGTTCGCCAAACAGGTCGCCATTTTTCAGCCCGGTTCCAGCAAATACCCAATGATCGGCGTTGATGACTTTGTAAGGGGCCGCTGTCATAATGCCGGTTTCGGTACAGACCACTCCCAGCAGATTGGCTTCGGATTCCAACGTGCGGTGCATGCGGCTTTCCAAATAGATGTCGGGATTTTGGGGATCGGGCATTCCGAGCGCACCACCTGTGGACGGAGCCAGAAATGTTTTGAACCGCAGCCGATCCTGATCGAGAAACTCGACCTCGCAATTCAGTCCGTTACCGCCCAGGTACATCAGCTTTCCACCGCGAAGCTGGACCCAATCTTTGACTCGCTGGTACATCTGGCGGGACCAGTACTCGGGATGGATGCTGATGATCAAAATCTTGTACGCATCGAGATCCACGTCGCCAGCGTGCAACTGGCCTTCGGAATAATAGTCGTAAGCGAACTTTTCGCGTTCGAGCCAGCCTAACAGTCTCCATTCAGCCGGTGCCATTCCGCAGGGAAGACGCCCTTCGATGGGATCGGTCACTTCTTCGTGTTCTCGTACCACATTGCCCGGTTCTGGCCGCTCAAACGACAGCGGTAAATATTCATCGTCCTGGAAGCCCCACACGTTAAATGAGCCGGCCTTCGTATAACGAATCAGATCCTGCCGGGCATTGACGACTGGCTCGTCGGGCAGACAATTCGCGTTGATGTAATTGCTGCGGCCACCAAAATTATTATAGGCCAGCCAGGTGTTTGTGGACGCCAGGACGGCGATTGGGGCCGTGGGTTTGGCGGGGGCGACGATCCAGGGAAATGAGAAAAACTCACCCGTCTTTTCACCTTTTGCGTGCAGGTAATACAGGCCTGATTTTTCCGGTCCGGTCACGAACTGGGTGTGATGGGCACTGGCGTAACCGAACTTATTCCACTGAACGCCAGTTTGAGTGTAATCACCATCTGGTGTGATCTGCATGACGGCTCGGGGCCCGTGTTCATCGAACCAGCCCAGTAATTTCACCATTTCTCGCTGCCACCCGTAACGCCACAGCGTCAGGCGATAGGGCTCGGTGGCGTGGACTCGAAATTCGGAACTGCCGCCGGTCTTGACGGCCCGCGGCCAGACGTAGCCCAGAATGCAGTCGGACAGCAGTCGGAAGTGATAAGGCTGATCCGCCGTGACCGTCATCTTAACGCTTTTGGAGCCAAATCCGTCTTTGACCAGGGTCACATCATAGTCCCCCGGCGCGATCTCCGCATGCACCGCTCCGCGCGGTGTGGAACGAACAATTGCCGCAATGCGACCTTGTTGCTGGAACTCCAGCAGTACGTCTGCCTGCGCCACAAAACGTTCGTCACTCACGTAACCGATTAACATGCACTTGACTCCAGCTGGTTGAAACAGACTCATTGATTCAGTGATTCAGTCTGAGCGTTCCGATTTTCCTTGATGTTTGTGGAATATATTTGACACTTTTCGCCGATCCCCCGCCACTGGGCTCGCCCCAGTGGGTCCACGGCCTATGCACTACTCTTGTTCCAGTGTTCAAGTAGTGCATAGGCCGTTGAACCACCCCGGCGAGCGGGGTGGCGGGAGATTAGCGAATAGTCTCCTATATTTCGCTCGTGCCGTCGCAAAGTTCGCTCATGGTGTCGCGAGGTTCGCGAGAAACTGCGTTATTCCAAATACTCGTTCGAAGTCTCACGACTTCATTGATGAGGATGATCTATGGTGAAATTACCCTAGACATACTCGGGCAGAAAACGTTTCCAGTTTTCGTAAATGATGTTGTGAATGATCTCGTCGGAAATCCGAGGAAACTTCGTCCCTTCCAGGATGTCATTCACTTTCCATTGTCCCGCGATGACTTGAGGCAACGTCGCTGAAGGAAAGTCTGATCCCATGATCAACTTGTGCTCGACCCCATATTCAACGGCTGTCATGAACGCTTGATAATGTCGCAACGGCCGATAGTGCAGGGCGGAGATGTTCGTGTAAAGATTCGGATACTTGCGGATGAGCACCACACAATCGTCCTCCCAGGGATGCCCCATGTGAGCTATCACAATTCGCAGGTCAGGACAGGCAATGGCGATATCTTCAAGTTGGATTGGGTTTGCGTACTTCAATGGACCGGGCCGGACAAACGATGTTCCCTGGTGAATATTCACGGGAATTCCAAGTGATTCCGCTTTTTTGAACAGCGGTAAATGCTTCGGGTCCTGCGGGTCCCAGTTCTGGTAGATGGGCGAAACTTTCAAGCCGCGCAATCCAAGGTGAGTGACATAATATTCCAACTGTTCGACACAGTCCGCGTCATTGGGATCGACAGAGCACCAGCCAATAAAGCGGTCAGAGTGCTCGCGAACAAACTTCGCGATGAGTTCCTGATCGGCGTTGATCCCACAGAATGGGGCCTTAATTCCAAAGACAATGACTTTGTCAGCGTCTTTCGTCGCTTCGATGAGTTGTTCTGGCCGTGAATCAAATGCGTTTTTCGTACTGGCGCTGTCGGCAAAATAGACGTCTGGAGAAAGCTTCATCTTCGCCCGTTTCGCTTCCCAGGCGAACTCGACGAATTCCTCGGAGTAATGTTCGGGATACCACATCAGATTGGTGTGCGTGTCAAACAGCATCGATTGTCTCCACGGGGTCTGGTGTTCGTTCGAAGGTGACTGCGAGCCAACAGAGGGCGGCGATCAGATAGAAAAGAGCATGGGCTTGGATGACGAGATTCCAATTCCCCTCAGTCAATTTGATTGAATCAATCAGGCGTCCAATCAGCGGAGAGATGAAGATCCCCGAAAGAGCGCCTCCCATATTCAAAAGGCCCATCACGACAGCCGTGTTCTTGCCCCCGACATCGATACTAGCGGCCCAGGCACAAGGACCGGCAATGCCCATCGTGAACGAAGAGACGGCGATCATGGCCGCCACTTGTTCGCCGTTGACTGCATAGCACGACGCAGCCATGATCGACGCCGTCAGAAGCAGCGTGGTGCTGGCAACGCCCACTCGGCTGATGCGTTTGTTTCCCGTGAGTCGTTGCAATTGATCAATGATCCGCCCACCCAGGAGCGATCCGATGACCACGGCGACTAATGACCAGGAAGTAAGTTCTCCTGCTTTTTCCGCAGCAATCTGATGAGCAAGTTCCAGGTACGTTGGGAAGAATGTCACCAATAAGTTATAGCCAGCTGCTTTGAAGATCATCTGGCTGAAGAGGGCCCAAAAACTGAGACTGCCGAGAATCGTCCAGAACGCCGCCTGATTATTATTGTCTTGGATTGCCAATTCCGTCGCGTTCAACACGGGATCGG
>JAQGHT010000338.1 GCA_028291565.1 Planctomycetaceae bacterium
CAAGCAGACGCTCAAGTACATCGACAAGTTGGCCCAGGCTTTTCATTCGACCCGATTCGGTACGGGCGATTATTCCAATTACGGAGAAATCATTGACACCTTGATGATCGCCATTGAAGACCGCCAGGTTGTCACTTTGGCCTATCAATCGCAGCACACGACGGAGCCGGCGGAGCGTGACGTTCATCCCTACCACTTAGTTTACCATAAGGGAACATTGTACCTCGTGGCCTGGGCGGTCGATCGCGAAGACGTTCGCAATTACAAAGTCGACCGAATTTCGAATGCGACCGCCGATGCCAGGGCACTTCCCTTCGTTCCCATCGAGTTCGATCTCGACCAATACCTCGCCGGTTCATTCGGCATTTATCGGGGAAAACGAAAACCGACGAAGGTGTCGATCCAGTTCCAACCGTCGGTCGTGCGTTACGTGGAAGAGAAGCACTGGCACGAAAGCGAAAAGCTCACCCGCCAGGCAGATGGAACGTTGCTCGCCGAATTCGTTTTGACAAGTTTCGAAGAAGTCAAAAGCTGGATCTTCAGCTTCGGTCCAAACGCCCGAGTCCTGGAGCCACCAGAGCTGGTCCAGGAGATCAGAGAAGACTTGAACCAGATGGCCCGATGTTATGCAGCACCAGCCGCCGAACAGAGTCGCACAAAATCAATTCCCAAGAAATCAAGCCGCGCCACGGGCAAGGTTGGGAACGCAAAAGAGAATATGTAGGATGGACATTCCTGTCCGTCCCACGCGCGGTCCCGTTAACCAACTCACGATAAGAACAATCGCTCTGGGATCGACTACTTGAACACCGGAGAATTGAACCCCGGAAAAAGAGTAGTACATACGCCGTGGACCCACCGGGGCAAACCTGATGGCGAAGGATCGGCGAAAAGTGTCGAAGAACGGCAACGACATGACGAGTGAGTGCAAAAGCTCGAAAGTTTCCAAGTGGGGCGCACCGAATTCGGATACGCCCCGGAAAGGAGAATCTCATCCACGTCGGAAAGTACGTTTCAATCCGCTCCGGACAAAGCCAGAGAATCTGCTGCTGTCATTCTACCTTGCGCGACAGGAATCATGCAATAACCGCCGTACTATCCGAGGTGGTTTAAGGAGGGGTGTTGTGACCATTGAGAATTGAGCAGGCGAAGTCGATAATGCCAAACATTGACGTCCAATGGAAACAGCAAAAGGACTAGGATGGGATTTTTGAAAGCGGTACCCGTCTGCGGTCAGCGGTCATTCCATCTTGTAAGAAGACTCGCATCCGAGTCATAACGCCGTCAATCGTCATAACGATTTCGGCTTCACACGGCTGCAATTCAACAGCTTCAACGGGAATCGCAAAATCAGGTCCGAGTTGAGCAAGGGGAACGCGAACATTGCCCGCATAGAGTTCCATTGTGACGATCGCTGAATGGCTCTTGACGGCAGTGATCATGACAAATCCTCGCTCAATACCGGTTGCCAGAGGACTGTAATATGCCCGCAGCCGCCAATCCGAACTTGACGCCCCCCGAACTCTCGGGGCTGGTATGCATGTTAGTATATTCGCCTGCAGCCGTCGCCTGTTTCCCGGCTGGATTCAAGCAATCTTCCAAGACGTAGCCCTTTTGATGTGAGACCTTTTCCGCCAAGTCTTCTAATTTCCCAACGCGCCATTTCGTCAGTGCCACCGCCGCCCGGTTCTGAGTGAATTGGGACTCGTCTAGAATGATTCCTGTCAGGCACGACATTCTGTGTCCGACTGCCGACAGCCTGCACTTCCAATTCTCTTGGAGTTGCGTGTACAGTGTGGCCCAACCGTGAAGGGATTTCTCATGACGAGCAGCACTGATTCGAATTCGACACGTTCTAACGGCAAGATTGACCGGAAGACGATGCTTCGTCAGTGGCGCATCCTGAATATCCTGGGCGCGTGCGGCGAACAGGGGCTGACGATTGAGGAACTCGCTGATGAATTCCAAACCAATGCGCGGAAGATTCAACGAGATTTCGAATCGTCAAATCGGCTGGACAGGCATTGCGGAAACCCACTGAGAAACCAACCAAATCAAAGGAAGTCTGAAAGATGTCGAAGATTGATTTGTCCTTTCCGCTCATTTCTCAAGCGTCATTACCAGCTGATCACGGCTATCTGTTGTACGTCGGATTGTGTCGCCTGATGCCGCAATTACACGGGTCAGACGGATACGCTGTGCACCCCGTCCGAGGCCAGCAAACGGGCAACCGGCAATTGCAACTCTGCCCTTGGAGCCGCCTCACATTTCGAGCGGAGGCGGAAAAAATCCCAGAGCTCATCGCGCTTGCAGGAAAACAGCTTCTCGTGGCCGACCGAGTCCTTCGGGTTGGGATCCCGGAAGTGCACGCCTTAACTTCCGAGCCCGCAGTCAGAAGCCGCCTTGTTACGACCAAGAACGGTCAGGACGCGGAACGATTTGTCAAAGAGATACGACGTCAACTTGAAGCGATGCAAGTGAGCTCGGAAGCGATTCTGACCTTGGGAAAACGCCGGACCATTCACATCCGGGACAAAGAAGTCGTGGGCCATGAGGTCATCATTGAAGGTCTGTCAGCGGAAGAGTCTTTAACAATCCAAGAACAAGGGCTCGGCGGTCGTCGGCACATGGGGTGCGGTGTGTTTGTGCCAGTTCGCAAATAGGGAAATGAGAGGCGGTCCTCGTCCGGCAAGTCCGAAGCCCATGAGAGTCCGGTCTTCAACGTTTCAAGCGACACCGCCCGATCTCGGTGCTCTCAAGAAAAAGTTCGGCGACACATGTCGTAACTGGTAAATCATCATGGAACAGATTTGGGCCAAATCAAAGCGAAACCGTACGCTCGTCGATCACACAGACGATGTTTGCCGCGCATTCGTCGCGTTGTTTGGCGACCAAGTTCGGCCATCCCCTTTAGGTGAACATTGGAAAAAATTCTTCGGCCTGACAGACTTTGGTCTCTTCTGGCGTTCCACAGAAGCGGCTGCAGTGTTTCATGACTGGGGAAAAGCCAACGACGGATTTCAAAACGCTGTGTTGCACGGCCATTCGCAAGAAATTCGACACGAGCATTTAAGTGGCTTATTTTTGGGGTTGAAGTCGGTCGAGTCGTGGACGGCTCAACGAGACGACGTAGATTGGGATGTCGTATTCGGCGCGGTGATCTCGCACCATTTGAAGTGCGGCGAGTTTGATAACACCTTTCAAGATCAGTTTGCTTTCGGCTGCCGGCACATGACCAGTACTCGCCAACAGCTCCAAGTACTCTGGGACGAACCTGAGTGCAATGGGCTGTGGCAGCTTGCGCAGCAAAAGCTTGGGTTATCCACGATTCGCCCGAAATTGCCACCAGTTTTTTGGCGGTTCAATGAGCAGAGCCGAAACACATTCAATCTCTCCCAACATGCGGAAGAACTCGCGGATTGTCGTTTGAGAAAATTCGAACGAAAGTTGCGGGACAAGCCGGAAAACAACAACCGTCGGCGACTGATGTGGGCTGTGAGGAGCGCATTGATCATTGCAGATGCTGTTGGCTCAGCTCAGATGCGACTCGATCGGTCAGTGGAGTCTTGGGTGCGAAGTACACTCACGGACTTGCCTGACTGTTCGCGCGCCGAAGTTGAGAAAGAGATTATCGACAAACGTGTTGCACAACTCAGCGCTGCAGGGAGATGGGATTCGACGAAGGGCGTTGGTGGTTGGAGTGAGTTTCAAATCGGCTGCGAACAACTGCCGTCGAGGGCCTTGCTTGTCGCGCCGTGTGGAAGCGGAAAGACGCTGGCTGCGTGGCGGTGGATTGCTAAACAGTGCGAACGGCCAGTCCAGCGAGTGTTGTTTCTTTACCCGACTCGTGGCACTGCGACAGAAGGGTTTCGCGACTATGTATCGTGGGCGCCTGAGTCTGACGCGGGCCTGATGCATGGGACGGCGGAATTCGAGCTTGAAGGCTTGTTTGAAAATCCTCAAGACAAATTCTCCGACTCGCGAGCCACAAAGCAGTTTCAAGTAGATCCACGGCTTTATGCGCTGGGCTTCTGGTCGAAGCGATTCGTTTCAGCGACAGTGGACCAGTTCTTGAGTTTTATGCAATATCACTACCAATCGATGCTGATGTTGCCGTTATTGGTGAATTCCGTTGTTGTAGTTGACGAAGTTCACAGTTACGACCGGGGTATGTTCTCCGCGTTGACTGATCTCCTGAAATGGTTTGACTTGCCAGTTCTTTGCATGACCGCTTCTTTGCCAAAAGGACGAAGGAGAATGCTGGAAGAACGCGGACTGACTTTGTCGAACTTTGAAGGCGGAGAATTACAGAAAATCGCCGAGGCCCCACGCTATCGCGTAGGATGGACAGACCGCGCCTCCGTATTCGAGGCGATTCGCAAGGCACTCACCGCTGGTCGCAAAGTGTTATGGGTCGTTAATCAAGTGCGCCGTGCACAGGATGTGGTTACCGCGTTGGCAGAACAACTTGATGCCCAGTCGCTCGATGTAACTATTGATGGTCGATCGATTCCCTTGTGCTGTTATCACAGTCGCTTTCGTTTGAATGATCGCAAATCCCGACATCAGGAAACCGTCAGAGCCTTTCAGAGAGAGAGGGTTGGCGAGCATCCACGACCAGTCCTGGCGATCGCGACGCAAGTTTGTGAAATGAGTCTCGATCTCGATGCGGATCTTCTGGTGACGGAACTGGCACCAATCACTGCG
>JAQGHT010000355.1 GCA_028291565.1 Planctomycetaceae bacterium
CTCAAATCTGTCTGTCATGCCGCCGAATCTCGCACAACAGTTGAGTGAAGCTGACTTGAAGGTCTTGATCGCTTATTTGCTACGTCAAAAGCAAGCTGCGGCGAATCGATAAAATTGTGATCTCTGGAGCATTACGATGCTGTCTCGACGCATGATGCTGACATTTCTGGGCATCCTTTGCTGTCATTCAACCAGTGGTTCGCTCTTGGCAGACGAACCGCTGGTTGAGGATATTGCTTTTACCGCCAAACTGGATGGCACCGAACAACGTTATGTCCAGATGTTGCCGGCTGGATTCCGTGCTGAGCAATCACATGATGTGCTCCTCGCACTGCACGGACACGGCTCAGACCGTTGGCAATTCGTCAAACAGGAACGGGCTGAATGTAAAGCGTCTCGTGATTTCGCGGCCAGACACAATCTGATTTTTATCTCGCCCGACTATCGAGCAGCCACATCCTGGATGGGCCCCGCGGCCGAAGCGGACGTCTTACAGATCATCTCGGAAGTGCGTACGAAACATAAGATCAGTCGTGTTTTTATTTGTGGCGGTTCGATGGGAGGCAGTTCAGCGCTGGCATTTGCCGCGTTGCATCCCAAATTGATTGACGGTGTCGCTGCAATGAACGGAACCGCGAATTTTCTGGAATACACGCAATTTCAGGACGCCATCAGGGCGTCGTTTGGCGGAACCAAGGAAGCCATACCGGCAGAATACAAGAAACGGAGTGCCGAATACTGGCCGGAAGTCTTAACGATGCCAGTGGCGATGAGTACTGGCGGGAAGGACGCATTGGTCCCACCCCAGAGTTGTATTCGTTTAACAAGCGTCCTGAAGCAATTGAATCGATCCGTATTGCTGCTGCATCGCGAGGAGGGCGGGCATGAAACGAATTACGACGATTCATTGGCGATTCTGGACTTTATGTATGAAAAAGCCAGTCATTAGGAACGACAAATTTGAAGTTTGAACGCGCGAACCCAGCTCCGTCGGCCAGCTGGCTGCGCGGAGCGGCGATCGTCGGAGCGATGACGGTCCTCAGCCGCGTCTTGGGACTCGTACGCGACATCGCGATGGCAAAGCTATTTGGGTTGTCGCCAGTCATGGATGCCTTTACGGTTGCCTTTCGCATTCCCAATCTGTTTCGCAAGCTGTTCGGGGAAGGGGCGCTCGCGACGTCATTTATTCCAATTTTCACTCGCGAATTGCAGCAGGCGGATCGCAGTCAGGCCTGGATGTTAGCCAGTGCCGTACTCGGCTGGCTGGCACTTTTTCTCTCCGCACTGGTCTTGGCTGGCGAGATCGCATTGGGGCTTTGGGCATGGTGTTTTACCGTGACTGCTGAGACATTGATTCTAATTGAACTGACCGCGTTGATGCTGCCTTACTTGATTTTGATCTGTCTGGCGTCCCAGGTCGGAGCGGTTCTGAATTCCCTGGGACATTTCAAGTGGCCGGCAACCGTGCCTGTGGTTTTGAATTTCGTGTGGTTGTTGGGTGTCTGGTGTTTGACTCCCTGGTTTTCCACGCCCGAAATGCAAGCCCGAGTCGTCGCTGGCTGCGTGCTGCTATCGGGTGTCTTGCAGCTCCTGGTGCAATGGCCCGCACTGCATTCGACGGGATTTCGCTTCCAGAAGGATTGGCGGCCGGTGCGAAATCCGCTCCGGGAAATCCTTGCCTCAATGCTACCGGTCGTCCTGGGGCTTTCGATTACACAAGTCAATACATTTTCGGATAGCCTGATCGCCTGGCTATTTTCACAGCCAGCCGGGCAAACGGATGCGGTGATGTTCCTGCCGGGGTCGCCCTGCTATCCCCTTCAGGCAGGCGCAGTCTCCGCGTTGTATTACGGTGAGCGGATGTATCAGTTTCCACTGGGAGTATTCGGTGTGGCCTTGGGCACGGCGATCTTTCCGTTGCTGGCACGGCACGCGGCTCGCGGCGAGTTGGACCAATTGCGTAAGGACCTGTCGTTGGGTTTGCGGTTGGTAATCCTGATTGGAGTTCCCGCCAGTGCGGCCCTGGTGTGGCTCTCGCAACCGATTGCACGATGTTTGTTTGAGCGCGGAGAATTCGGTCCGGCAGAGACTGTTCGAACGGGGCAGATCATCGCCGCTTATGGTTGCGGCGTTTGGGCTTACTGTGGCCTGCTGATTCTGCAGCGTGGCTGTTATGCCGTCGGTGATCGGCTTACTCCGTTGCGAATTGGCGTCTTGATTGTGGGCATCAATTTTCTGTTGAACTTGATCCTGATCTGGTTTGTGGCCGAACGTGGACTGGCTTTCAGTACTGCCTTTTGCGCGATGCTGCAAATCGCAATTCTGATGTGGAGCACACAGCGGCGTGTCGGGCGTTTTGAATGGATAGAACTGGGAAGTTGCCTGGCGCGAACGTTCATTGCAACGAGTTTCATGACTGCAGTCGGAATGATCCTGGTGACCGCTTGTGCAACTCATCCAGCCTGGTCCGGTAAATTGACCGGGCTGGTCGTTCCATGCCTGGGGGCCTCTTTGATTTACCTGGGATCGGCCTGGTTGCTGAAACTGGATGAATTGTGGATGATTCTGCGTCGGCCCGAGACTCGCGAATCCTGAGCCGCGGTCGCGCGACGTCCTGAAGCAAACTGATTGATACGATTGACTTCCATGCCCACTTTCAGTGCCGACCGACTGCTTGCTGAAGCCCCCGCCGCAGGCTTCAATTGTGGGGATTGCACAGCTTGCTGTACTGTCCTGGCGGTCACCGAGTTGAACAAGCCAATGCGGTTGTCATGTTCGCACATCTGCCGAGACGGCTGCCGCATTTATCTCGATCGACCGACCGGTTGCCGCCAGTTCAACTGTCTGTGGCTGCGCGGGGCATTGCAAAATTGTGCTGTGCAGGGTGATGCCCCGGCAGACGTTGAGAACTCGATAAACGAAGCTTTGCGCCCAGATCATTCCGGCGTGATCTGGGATTATTTTGTCGCAGGAACGGACCGGCAACCGTGTCTGGCCGCTTTTGAGGTCTGGACCGATGCATTTAAGAGATCTGATATCCTGGAGTATCTCAAATCGATTTGCGATCAGTCTCCGGTTCGGCTTTCGTTTCGCGACGGCGAATGGGCCCAGGTTGCAGGCCGGGATGAGTTGATGAGCTTATTGGAATCGAGATCAAATGATCTTTCAGTTCCGCGGTCTTGACACGTCGCGCGGTGTCACATTGATTGACAAAAACCGGGTACGTTCAACTTTTGTCAAGAGATTTGATCGAATTCACCGATTGTCCTGAAAGCGG
>JAQGHT010000368.1 GCA_028291565.1 Planctomycetaceae bacterium
CGATGCGGGGCAGCGTCCGCTGCATGAGGGCTGGCTGAAGCCGGGGTCTCCCGAAGTCATTGCCGCGGAAGGTCAGTTTGAGCAGCAGTATTGTCTGGGTGGAGCCGACCTGCTGGCGGCATGCCAAGCGGTCCGAAAGGAATTTGCCGCGCTGCCGCCGTCTGCCGACAAACCGGCCGCAGTCAGGCGACGGCTGGTGATCTTGTTGGGCAGCGGGATCGACACAATGTGGGATGCCCCCAACGCGCCGCGGCCGGTATCGCGGTTGAATCGTCTGGTGGAAAGCTGTGGCCAGGAACTCAAATTGGCCGAGGTCGAATTTTGGGCTGCAAATGTCCTGGCGGATCCTGTCGTCGATCCAACGAGAATCAGTTCTCGATTTGGTGGACAAGGCTTTTTCCAATTCGGCGGTTCTGGACGAAATTGGAATCCCCGAGAAGCCGAGGTGAATCGGCATGCGCTCCTGAATTTGCTGACCGAGCAGACTCGGGGGCGCTATTTCGACGTCGCGAACAAACCGACTGATCAGCGGCGGTTCTTTGAATGGATGCTCGCGGGCCTGCCGAGTTCTTACAAGATCAGCCAGTTACAGGTCGCTGCCATTGACGCGAAAGGTGTGCGCCAGGCTGTCGACGTTTATTCGCCCGCGAACGTGCTGCCGGGTGAAACTGTCCGGGTGACTGGTCGCATGGCGGCCGCCGATAAGATCAAACTCAGTTACAGTGTCAGTGAATCAAATCAACCAGGCGCGAAGCAGGAACTGGAATTGACGGCGGCAGTGAACGCGACGGATCACATGGTCGGGCGTTATTGGGCGGAACAGCGGCTCGAGCACTTGAATCGAATCGATCTGGCCAATACATCCTCCTCGCCCACGGATGCACGCGACGCCATCGTGCGTCTCAGTCGCGAATGGAGTCTACTGACGCCGCAGACGGCGTTCCTGGTCCTGGAAACTGAGAAGGAATACGTGACTTGGAATGTCCCGCGTACGGCGCGTCGGCAATACTGGGCTGCGGCAGGAGTTCCTCCGGTTCTGCCATTACCTGTGAACTGGCTTGTCGCGAATGCCCCGGAAAAAATCCTGGCGGCTTACAAACCCTTTGCTAAGCCGGCTCCAAATCCGACGCCGGAAAACAAGCGACCCGAGGACGCTCAGAATTGGCGAGAACTCATTCGAATCGGGCAGCGGGCTCTGGCTCAAGAGCGCTACGAGTCTGTCGAAAGTACACTCGTGTGGCTGCGATCGATGCGCGCTGACGTGACGCCGGAGTTCAAGGAACTGGAGCGACAGTACAGATTGGTGTTGAGTCAGAAAGGGGCGTTGGCTGACTTTGGCTTGCGACGGCACTGGTTCGATTTCAACGACCCACCCGCCACGCCACGATTCGGCTTGGGACAACTGCTGACGACTGCCCCCTCGATTTCTGCCGCATATCGCAAGGACCATCCGTTGGCGGAAGCATTGCTAACCGAAATCGATCTGCCGGGTGGAAAAATGACGCTGGATGATTTCGCCAATTTGTTGGAAGGCCAGCTGGGTGTTGATGTCTTAATCGATAAGGTGAAGCTTGAAGAAGAGACGATCACGACAAACACCGTAGAACAGTTTCCGATTTTGCATCGCGTTTCAGTGGCCAATGCCTTGTCCCACGTCTTGTCGCCGAAACACTTGATTTATCGCGAAGAACCTGGACGACTGATAATCACCACAGCTGCGGACGGTTCCTGGCAAAAAAGGAGCCGTTTTTTTCCCATCGCGGATTTGATTGACGCCAAGCCAGACTTCGACCTGGACGATTTGGTCGATCCCGTTCAGGATCGCGACGACACGGTGCGTCATCGAATCGAAGATAAGCTGAGAAAACACGTCAAACTCAAATATGAAGACTTTTCGCTCGATCAAATTGCCGAACTCCTTCGCGAAGAACTTGGGGAAAATGTCTTTATCAACAAGGTCAAGTTGGAAGAGGAAACAATCGCGTCGGATACGGCCGATATGAGTGGCGAATTCGGCACATTTCCCCTGGCAGATGCGTTGAAATACATCTTGGAACCCAAGAACCTGACATACGAGATTCGCCAAGAAGCGTTGGTGATCACAACTAAGTTCGATGGAACTGCTGGCAAAACTTTGAAACTCTACCCGGCCGAAGGTTTGATCCATCGCAATCTGGTCAACCTGCCAGTGCGGAAAAAGTCCGTCACCGATTGGCTCGAGTTGCAACGAATTCGACGAAGCCAAATGAGCCGGTTTATGGGAGGATTTGGCGGAGGCATGGGCGGGATGGGTGGAGGCATGGGTGGGATGGGCGGCGGGATGGGAGGAATGGGTGGGGGCGGCTTTGGAGGAGGCGGGGGCTCGAATGTACCTGCCCCACGAAGTCCTCAGCCGACGGAAGTGGCGACCAACGACAAGCCCATCGGTGTGAGTGAAAACGGAGTTCCTGTCGCGTCCAACGAGAACACGCCAGAGCCAGTGGCGGTGCCGAAACCCTCAAGTCCGTCAGAAGTCGCGCTTGATCCAATCATCCCCCACATTGATGCCGAACCTCTCGATAGGTTGGATCTGGATTTCGAATTCTCCGCGACAACCCCATCGCGGCTGGGGAGTGAAGTCGATGAAATGATGATGAACATCATCCGTTTCACCGGCGGAGAAGAGTGGGGCGCGCCGTGGGCCCAAGTCAGTGGAGAGGGTGGGAGGATTCGATTTTTCTATCCCAGCTTTTGTTTTGTGGTGAGACATAATGAACTGGCACATCAGGAAATCGAGACGTATCTGAAAGATTTACGAGACGCACAAAATCGTCGTAACGCTGACCCACGGATCGCATTGCTGAAGCCTGCCGAGATCGTGACCCCCGAGGATCGTCAAGCGGATGTGGATTCTCTGGTACATCTGATCCTACAAGTGATTGGCGGCGAGGAAGTTGGCGCGCCGTGGGCGCAAGTCAGCGGCGAGGGTGGGGAGATCTTTGCCGATCCGGTCCGCGGCTTGTATGTAAGGCATGAGAAGACAACTCTCGAAGAAGTTGAACGCCTGCTGCTGGAATTGCGACGCGCACGCTATTTCGCACTGCATAAGACTCGGCCGTGGGAGAAATTCCGGCCCGCGCGAGACGGACGCATGAGCCTGCTGCCTGCTAATTGGATTGGTGCAGAATCGAAGCTGGCCCCTGATCAGCAACAACAAATTGTGAATCAGGCTACGGCTCAGGAACTCGACCTGTTGAAAGTCCGCAAGGAATTTTTGGCAGGTTCGTGGACCTCAGCCGACCAAATTAGTGAGACCAAACCCAATCTCACTTTGCAACGCGCGCCCGACGGTCGATTGCGGGTCACGGGGCGTGATTTCGAAATTCGATTGAACGGTGCTGAAGCGTCGTTGCTGGACTTTGGATTACGTGTCCAGGAATACGGTCTGTGGGGCCAGAGTGTCCGGGAATGGCTGGACGTGGAAATCCCGAACTGGCCGCATCGATCCAACCAGGAATTGGCCGAACTGTTCGACATCACGCTCGTGCCGCAGACGGTGACAAACGATCAGACTCCAACCACTCAGACTCTGCGGTTTGTCCCGACAGCTTTAAAACGCTATCCCATCTGGATCGACGTCACTTTCGATTTGAAGAGTGGCTGGCCGACCGAATGGATGGCCACTAATCGAGGTAAGACGTCGCAACACTATCGTTTCACTGTTGAGGCAAACGGCAATGCAAAAGGGGAGCCAATCCTGGTCTGCACGTCTGCGTCGAGTTCCCAACAACGCTGGATGTCGCTTGCGGATCAGGCGCCATCCGAAATTCCTCTGCCAAACGCAAAGGTTGACGGATTATTGAATCTGGACCTGCGACCCCAGGCGGCTCAAGATCAAACCGGGCTGCCCGGCTTCACTCAACTTCGTGAACGACGTTATGAAGAGGCGGCGCGACAGTTCAAGTTACTCCTGCAAACGCACCCCGGCCAGCCGCTGATCCAATTCCTGCTGGCTTGGTCTCTGGAACATCAGTCTCCGGCAGCACCTCCCGGCGAAGTCCAAAAAGCCTACGGGGAAGCCGTTCGAATTGGTCCGCGAAAGTTTGTGGACTTCCTGACGTTGCGCCACCCGGCGACGGCTAATAGTGATGAATTTTACAGTATCCTGAATCAGCAGCCGAAGGCCAGCCGTACGCTCCAGGATGAGTTGAATTTGCTGCATCGGGCGTTGGCCAATAAATACCCAGAGCTTGCTGTGGAGCATGCCGAGGCAGCCTGGAACATGCGGCCCCAGTCTGAAGCAGCACAGTTCGAGATTATCAAACTTCTCGTGAAATCGAATCTGGAAAACAATAACGTCGCAGGAGCCCTGCAGTGGGTGCAGACCTGGCGGAATCGTGACACAAAGTTACCGAGCTCCCAGTTGGTGTTTTTGCTGGATATCGTCGAGGCTCATGGGCCGTCACCAGCCGTCCATCTGATCTATGAGGATCTGATCAAACATCCTGATTCTTCCAAGCTGACGATTCAGGAACGACGAGATTTGTTCTACCGCTTGTATCGATTCATTCCGCAGTCCGGTGTCGAGGCGATCGCTCGGTGGTCGACAATGCTGCAGGCTTGCGAATTACTTTCACCGACGACAAACACAGCGGAAACTGAGATGAGTCAACTGCTCGGTGAGTTGCACGTTGCGAGAAATGAACTCAATCAGGAGCAGGTCTCGCAATTGATTGCAGTCGCCCGGTTTCCACTTCACAAACAACAAATTCGAGCGTACTGGGCCGGCCAGATGCAAGATCTCTCCGCAGCCGCAGCGGAATATTGGCAGCTCTACAAGGAAGGATATGCGTTCGAAGAAGAGCTCGTGACGGCGATACTTCGTCTCAACGAGGCCGGCGCATCTGGTAAGGCCGTGATCCTCGCGGAATCCAGACTCCGTTCCGGCCAGGTCCTCAGTACCAAGGGGCGCGAACGTCTGGCCCACGCCTACGATCAACTCAATCGCCCCGATGCCGCGAAACGAGTAAGATCTGTGCCCGAGAATTGATACGAAGAATCCTGGAATATGACACTAGAAACAAAACGCCACCCCCCTTGCGGGGGTGGGCCCACGGCCTTTGCACTACTTGCTGTAATTTGATTTCATTGGCCGCGGCTTGTTTTCAAGTAAACTCACGAACGGAACCGGGTACCAGCGCCCGGCGGCGAATTGTCGAGCAGAAACCAGGGTGAGTTGCCCTCTGAGGTGATCAAGCGGCAGGTCCACTTGGGAGGAGAAAGTAGTGCAGAGGCCGTGGACCCACCGGGGCAAGCCCGGTGGCGTGGGTGTTACGCGATTTGATTCTTCTGACAAACATATTTTTTCAATTTCGAAACGTGAATATGAATCTTCCACTCTCAAGACGATCTCTTCTGGCATTGATTGGTGCCGGAATGATTTTCATCGCTGCCTCGGCGTCAGCCCGCGGCGAGACTCTCGATGAGAAACTGTTGCCCCTCATTCGAGCTCATCAGGGCCAGGTTGCCGTCGCGGTGAAACATCTTAAGACTGGGGTCACGTTCGAATACCGGGCGACCGAACCCATGCCAACCGCGAGTTTGATCAAGTTCCCGGTGATGATCGAAGCCTATCGTCAGGTGGCGGCGAAGAAGCTGAAGTTGGAACAGATGTTAACTTTGAAAGCCGAGGATCAGGTGCCGGGGTCGGGCATCCTGACGACTCACTTCACGCCTGGCATGACGCTGTCACTTCGGGACGCGATCCAATTGATGATCGCGTTCTCTGACAATACTGCGACCAATCTTGTGGTGGACCAGATTGGCTTGCCCTCAACGACTGCGACAATGCAACGCATGAACTGTCCCAACACGCGGCTGAATGCGAAGGTGTTCAAGCCCGACTCGTCCATCAATCCGGAACAGAGTAAACTGTTTGGCCTGGGCAGCACGACGGCGGCGGAAATGGTGCTGTTGCTGGAAAAACTGCAGCGCGGCGAATTGATTGATCCCGATGCGAGTGACGCGATGCGACGGCATTTATATGCCTGCGAAGACAAAGAGAAATTCCCCGCCGATCTTCCGGCCGGGACACGAATCGCCCATAAAACGGGTTCGGTGGCTTCGGTAAGAACTGATGCCGGGTTATTGGAAACACCCAGTGGCACGATCGCGCTGTGTGTTCTGACCAGCCAAAACAAAGACCAGCGCTGGGTTGCAGACAATGCCGGCAACATCCTCTGCGCCAATGTCGCGCGGGCCGTATTTGAATTCTTCAACGATGCGGAGGCTCCCGATCAGACCGATCCGAAGGTGCTGCAACTGGGGGCTTCGGGGGAACTCGTGGAGGCACTGCAGCGAACGCTCAACGTCCGCTTGAATCCGTCGCCCAAATTGACGATCGATGGCGATTTTGGAGGCACGACACAAGCAGTCGTGATTCGCTTTCAGAAAGAAAAGCGGCTGGCGGCAACGGGAATTGTGGGACCGGAAACATGGACGGCATTGGCTCCCGTGCGACTGGAAGAACCAAGCGTTCCTGCCCCGGAAGTCGTCAATGCCGAGAAGTTGCCCAAATTGCCGTCGGATCCTCTGAAAGGACCTCCCATTGTTACGGCCAAGGCCTGGTCGGTCGGTGACATGAAAACAGGTCGGGTGATTGTGCATCACAACGGAGATCAGCGATTACCGATCGCCAGTACCACCAAGGTCATGACGGCCCACGTCGTGCTGTCTCTGGTGGATGCGAATCCGAAACAATTGGACGAACTGGTTGAGTTCTCACGCCGCGCCGACGGAACCGGCGGCACTAGTTCTGGAATCCGGGCGGGTGAGCAACTGGCGGTTCGCGAATTGCTTTACGGCCTGATGCTCCCTTCAGGCAATGATGCCGCGGTGGCATTGGCAGAACATTTCGGTAAGCGATGCCAGCCACCGAAAGACGTTCCCAAGACGCAAGATCCGTTGATCAAGTTCGTGGCAGAAATGAATCGGATGGCCGTCAAGCTGGGGATGTCGAATTCCAACTTCACCAATCCGCATGGACTCCCTGACCGGCAGCATTATTCGTCCGCGAACGATATGCTGGCGCTGACTTATGCAGCCTGTCGACACAAGCTGCTGCAGGACTGCGCCAATTGCCGGCAACATGGCTGCCGGTTGTCCGGACCTGGTGGATACCACCGCAACGTGATCTGGAAAAACACGAATAAGCTGCTCGAAATCGAAGGCTATCAGGGATTGAAAACGGGAACCACGAACGCGGCTGGCAGCTGCCTGATTTCTCTGGGGGACCACTCGGGTCGCCAGCTCGGAGCCGTTGTGCTGGGTGCGTCGTCGGACGAGAATCGCTATCTTGATACGCGAAACCTGATGAAGTGGGTTTGGGAGCAGAAGTAGAGCTGAGGAAATACTGTGGTAGAATGCAAAACCAATTCCCCCGCCACCGGGCTTGTCCCGGTGGGTCCACGGCCTATGCACTACTTCATGACTGCATCAGCCGCTAATCGCCCGTCCAATTGGAAACGACAGATCTGTTTCAAAACCGGACGTTAGCGAGTGCCGGCTGATTGGATCTATAAATCAAGTAGTGCAAAGGCCGTGGACCCACCCCCGCGAGGGGGGTGGCGATTGTTTTCAGGGGCAAACCGTTAAGCGATTGCGACTATTTTCATGCATGTTTCGTTGAATTGCGGCCTGTGTGGCGTCTCGCATCCGGTCGATCGACTGCAAAATCTGTGCAGTTCGTGCGGGCGTCCATTGTTGGCCGGGTACGATCTGGAGGCCGTGCGAGCTCAATTTCGTCCTGCATCCGTTCAGTCCAGCGGGGTGCGGTCGATGTGGCGTTTCGCGCCCGTCATGCCGGTTGACAATGCCCGGGACGCCGTCACATTGGGTGAAGGTTTGACACCGCTACTGCGTGCCGAACGACGTGGCCCTTTCGCGGCTTTCGAACATCTCTACGTGAAAGACGAATCCTTTAATCCCACCGGCAGCTTTAAAGCGCGCGGCATGTCGGCCGCCATCACTCGCGCAGTGGCACTGGGGGTGACCGAAGTGGCATTGCCCTCCGCGGGAAATGCGGCCGGAGCGGCCGCGAGCTATGCCGCGAAGGCCGGATTGAAATGCCACGTTTTCATGCCAGCGGACACTCCGCCGGCAAATATCCTGGAATCGGTCATCGCCGGAGCCGATGTCGCACTGGTGAATGGACTGATTAGTGATTGCGGCAAACTGATTCAGCGAGGGTGCCGGGAATTTGGCTGGTTTGATCTCTCGACATTGAAGGAACCATTTCGTGTCGAAGGGAAAAAGACGATGGGTTACGAATTGGCCATGGATCTGGCTCACGATCAGGGAATAAGTCTGGACGAACCGTTGCCGCTGCCCGATGTAATCTTTTATCCGACCGGCGGTGGTACGGGTTTGATTGGGATGTGGAAAGCCTTCGACGAGATGGAACGCCTCGGCTGGATCGGTTCCCAGCGGCCGCGGATGGTTGTCGTCCAGGCCGAACACTGCGCACCGATCGTGCGCGCGTTTCAAACCGGAGCCGAATTCGCTCAACCCTTTCCAAATGCCGCGACGATTGCCTCGGGGTTAAGGGTTCCAGCCGCGGTAGGTGATTTTCTGATGCTGCGGGCGCTGAAAGAAAGCGGGGGAACAGCGATTACTGTGACGGATGCGGAGTTAATGGAAGGGGTCAATGAACTCGCTCGATACCAAGGCATTTATGCGTGCCCGGAAGGGGGTGCGGTCTGGAAAGCCGCCGAGCATCTCTTGAGTACCGGCTGGCTGAAGCCACATGAAAAGATTGTGCTGTTTAACACCGGCACGGGTCATAAATACAATCATCTGGTCAAGTTGCCAGAGTTACCGTTACTGCATGAGAACTGGCCCGCAACGAAATAAATTCGCCGAAAAAACAAGCCCGAAGCGCACGTATTGAAGTAGCGCAGTTTCGCGACAGAACCGACATCTCAATTGACCAGAAATTCGACGCTTTTCGCCGATCCGGCGCAGTCCTAGATTCAGAAAGTTTCGAACAGATTATGATCCACAGATGACGCAGATTTCGCAGATGAGAAAACGAACAAAGACTGTTGTTTGATCGTTCCTCCTCGCAATCCAATACCGTTATGACTCGTGTCAAAAACATCTGCGAAATCTGCGTCATCTGTGGATGATCACCATGCTGAATGAGCAGTTTCGAAGAATCGTATCCACGTATTCTCAGTGTCAGCAGACGCCCGCCGAATAGTGTCAAAAAATCCACCCCCACTGACCCCGCGCATTTGGGGGCGGGGTTCCTGGACGGTACACATGTTTTCGTTACCTCTGTTCTGCGCAACTTCAAGACTTGCGTTGCGGCTCGCAAAATGCGGTTTAAAGCTCTCGATGCGCCTGGGCGAGCCGCTGGTGCAGGGTCTGATAGCCTGGTGCTGCGGGATCAGCGCAGGGGGCGAAATGCAGGTCGTTACGAGCGATGTGCCGCATCAATTCGGCGGCAGTGGTGACTTCGGGATGTAGCGCGAGTTGCACCTGTTGCAACTGAGTCGAGGCACCCGCATGAACAATTCGAGTT
>JAQGHT010000424.1 GCA_028291565.1 Planctomycetaceae bacterium
AATACTGATACGCTTCGTTGACCACACTTCTGGATCCCGCCAATGTTCCCTTATTTTCAACTTGAGTTAAAAGACCTTTCAATTCGGTCTTCTCCGTCGCATTTTCGGGACGGAATGACAGGTACAACAGCAGAAAGTCTTCGCGCCACTGCGTATTCTTTGGATCCTTCTCAAAGGCTTGGGCCAGGTCATACCCCAGCCGCAAAATCTCGGTGGCAATTTCTTCTGTCCGTTTGAAGGTTTCCAATGGAATCCGGGCCAACGAGTGTGCCGCCTGGACACGCACCCGGTCGGCATAAGCAGGATCTTTTAGCACCGTAAACAAAGCCTCTGCCACCGCAGGGGTTTTGGCCCGATCATGTGGATCGCCCAGTTGACAAAGACTTTCAGCCACAGAGGCCCCGTACCACCAATGCAATGTCTTGGCACCCTGCAATTGCTTGATCAAGGTTTCAATGATCACAAACCGGTCTTCCGGCTTGCAATTCTTATAGCGGCAAATACGGGCCAAGCCACGCACTGGATAGACTTTAGACCAGAAGTGAATCTTGTCGTCATTCACCAAGCTGATCAGGACTTTAGTTGCCTTCAGGCAAGGCTCTTCAGGCAAGTTCCGGTCTCGGTCCTCGTCCCGGTTGTTGAACACAGACAACAAATAGCCAATTTGAAAGCGGACGTAAGTGCTGTTGTCGAGAAGTTTGGGAGCCTCTTCCACAAAGATGTCCAGAAAGGCATCGCGAATCTGGAATGCGCCCGCGCCGCTGTTGGTTTTGCGCAGATCGGAAATCAATTCTTCCCGAACGCTCACCAGCGATTCAGGTGCTTCCGGTTTGGTCTTTTCAGGATCGACGACTTTGGCTCGTTCTTCGTCTGAAGGAAATAGAATGTTGCGGTGCGTCAACTTATTCAACCTGAAGGTGATTCCGTAACGCAAAATCTCGCGTTCTAGCTTCTCGTCGCCAAAGTTTCCCTTCACGAGAACGCGACTATAATCGCTCATCTTCCTCGTGTGGATTTTCCAGGCGGCCTTGTCTGTTTTGTCTGGAATAGGCAATTCTTTGGTGATGCTGATTTCAGGTACCGCGACTGGAGGCACTCGATAATCCGCAGGCAGCGCTTCTTTGTCGCGGCTTAATGCGGGATCTTCGATCCTTTCCTCAATTTTCTTCGCGGCCCCTTTCGTCGGTTTCTTTGCCGGTCTGCCACCCTGCGCCAGAATCAATGATTCGATTTGCAGCTTCGCAACAGTCAGCGTTTGCGGCGACAAAACATCGGCTGAGACAGAACCAGGGCCAAGCCCCAGATATAGAACTGTCAACAGGGCCGCAAGGCACGATCGGCCAAAGGCCGCCCGAAGCACCTGAATTGGTTGACTGGTGGCTCGCACGGAGGATTCCTCAACGGAACAATTCGCGAATCGATCATGCCCGGCTTGAGTTGAGACAACCAAGGGCTTCTCAATCAAAACAGCCACAACTCACTCCGCGGTTGATTCTAGTTTTCGATTCTTCACGAAGTCCGTGGTAGACGGTAGTTGGACTTCAACCGTTACTGGCGACAGTAACAATTGACTTCCGTTTTTGACATCGCTCGGCCGACTTTGCGAATGCTTCTTGTAAGGCCGGCAAGATCTGTAAACAACTGCAATTTAAGGTATCGTACTATGTCCTGCCTAGGGCGGCTACCGAATCACTCGTTTTTCATGATTCTTCCCAAGTGTCAGGCGGATTCGACAGTCTGGCTAAAGACTTCCGAGATTCACCATCAGGCAGACCATGTCTACTCTTTTCGGCATTCAGTCCAAAGTGAAACGCTGAAATCCTTAAAGCACAAGGAAGAGCGACACAATGTCTGACGGCGGCGAAGGATCCCAATCTCGGCGGATTTTGGTCGTCGAGGTCGGCAGCGCGTACAAATACCGAATTCCACTTGAACGGGTCAATTGCGGACGTCACGGATTGTGAAGAAAAGAAGAACGACCGGCAATCAGAAATGACACGTTTCCAGATGGGAGCTTGACTTCAAACGGAGCGTTGAGACCGCGAAATATCAAATGCAATCGAAAAGAAAAGTCTCAATGTTTTGCCGCGAGAAATGAAGGCTACAGAATCTTGGAATCCACCAATACTCAGCCTATCTGCGGCGACGCTAAGCTGTCAAGTCGAATTTTAGAAAGAAAGCGATTCGAGCCCAGAACAGAATCGAGGCACAGTTTCAATCGAGTCTGATTGACACTCGTCGCTATTCCACGACTGGAGTTTGTTCGATCTCCAGTTCGTTTCGAATTGATTTAACACCGGGCTCCAACCGCAACAGATTCTCGGCGAGCCGGCTTTGTTCTACGTTCTTGACTTTACCTGAAAGGACAAGCTGATCGCCCACGACTTGCACTCCGACTTGTTTTAGTGCGGGATTCTTCAATGAGATACGATCCAAACGCGTTGAAACTGTCGAGGCGACCTTGGCAGCCGTCTTGGGGTTGAAATCGAAAGCCACGCGCTGACGCGGTCGGATGCTTGATTTCTTCGGTCCCCCATTCGCGAAATCGTTGGGATTTTGCGTCTGGTTATTGCTAGCTCCACCGGTTCCACGACTGCCGCCCCGTGCGCCTCCGGAATTTCCGGCGGCCTGCCCGGCTCGGGCATTGCCGGCCATCGCAGTATTGGTTCGTCCGACGAAACCGGCTCCCGCTGACCCGTTGAGTCCACCGGCCCCGGCTCCGCCTGTCGCTCCAAAGCCGGTCCCACCAGCCGCCCCGGTACGATTTCCACCAAGCGCTCCTAAAGCACTTCCCAACGCACCACCAGAAGCTCCGGATCCACCAGTCATGCTGCCGAAACCGCTGGCCCCCAGGGATCCAGAGATTCCACCTGTCCCGCTTTTGGAAACGCCACTGCTATTGAAGAGGCTGCTTCCCTGCGCGAATACGGTTTGCGGACCGAACGCCAGGACGCCGAAAAACAAGGTCAAGCCCAGGATCCGATGTGTGATTCGAATGCACATTTCGTCGCTCCATTGCCGACGCGAGTCAATCGCGTGATCTCAATTCAGCCTAGCAGACCGCGATGCTGTGTCGGTACTCAGATCGCTGAAGTCACCGATTCACCTGCATAATACCTCTTGCCAAACCCATCGACCAGATGCAATTCGCAAATCAGGATCGATCAGTGCGTACGGAGTATTACGAAAAACCGTTCCTTTTGCCAAATTCGTTGCCCTCGGTCCAACAAATAGAACTGGCAATTTGAGAGTCCTTTCCCGATCTTACCTAAACCGAATCGATCCCGAGATCGTCCTGCGTGGTTGCAGCTGAAGCCCCGGTTGGTGTGAATTGGGACTGATGGGACGTATGCGACTTATTTGTTTCATTAGTCGCATACAATCACCGTAAATCTTTCACTGACAAACCTGCCAAAGCTGAATGATCTCCAAAATGGCTGCCAACGGTTGATTGCTAGTATTGTGGAGTGACGCACGTTGCTGGTGACTGGAATTCTGGCTGCGGTTCCCTTTTTTGAACGAATCGCGTCTGCTATTTCTCGACATGCTCGATTAAAATCGAGACTTTTCGCCGAACTCCCGTGCAATGAGCTTTTCGAGTCCCACCGTTCTGAATTCATCTGAAATTTGAGCTTTCGAATTTCAGATCTCCATACTTACGCATAATCTCACTTTTGCAGGTTCGTCATGTTGAATTCCGAAATCGCGCGGATGTTTGAAGATTTGGCCGATCGCCTGGAAATCTCTGGCGCCAATCCCTTTCGCATACGGGCGTATCGGCAAGCAGCCAAGACATTGTCCGAATGGCCGGAATCGCTGGCTGATATTGCCGAAACGGCCCGGGAAAAACTGATCAGTATTCCAGGTGTCGGTAAGGACCTGGCCGATAAAATTGCGGTCATTGTCGAGACGAACGCCTTCCAGCAGTTGGAAGAGATGCGTAAAGAGGTTCCCGACGGCGTGGTTGAGATGTTGCGGATTCCCGGCCTCGGACCCAAAAAGGTGGCGCTTTTATTCAAATATTTGGCCGTCGGTTCGCTGTCGGACCTGAAGCAGGCCGTGGAAGCCGGGCATGTCGCAAAACTGAAGGGCTTTGGAGAGAAGACCGCCAAATCAATCCTGGAAGGATTGGCGAATCTCGCACAATCTGGCTCGCGAGTCTATCTGGCAGAAGCCAAAGTGGAAGCAGATGCGATTGTCGAGGCACTCCAGAATGTTCCGGGCGTGGGACAAGTCTCGGCAGCGGGAAGCTTGCGACGGAGAAAGGAAACGGTGGGTGATCTGGACGTGTTGGCGACGGCCTCGAACGCGACGGCCGCGATGGACACTCTGGCTCGGCACCCACTCGTCAATAAAGTTCTCGCACGTGGCGATACGAAACAACGCGTGCGCCTGAAATCTGGATTGGAACTGGATCTGCGAGTCGTTCCCGAAGAGTCGTACGGAGCGGCAATGCAGTATTTTACGGGGTCGAAGGAACACAATATCGTCATCCGCCGCCGAGCTCAGGAACGCGGTTTGAAAATCAATGAATACGGAGTCTTTCGTGACGAGATCTCGGTCGCTGGCCGGACGGAAGAAGACGTTTATGCGACCGTCGGTTTACCTTGGATTCCTCCTGAACTGCGAGAAAATCGCGGCGAGATCGAACGTGCCGAACAGGGGAAATTGCCGCAATTGATCGAGTTGACAGACATCGTGGGCGATATGCACATGCACACGACGGCGACTGATGGAACTGCTTCGATCCGCGAAATGGCCGAAGCGGCGAAATTGCGCGGATTGCAATACATCGCAATCACAGATCACTCGAAACGTGTCTCCATGGCGAACGGGTTGAACGCGGATCGCTTGCGGCAACATTGGAAAGAGATTGAAAAGGTGCGCGGCCAGGTCTCGGGAATTGAGATCTTGAAAGGGATCGAATGCGACATCCTGGAAGACGGGACGATGGACCTGGATGATGCAGTGCTGGCCGAAGCCGATTGGGTGATCGCGGTGTTACATTATGGTTTGCGGCAACCGAAGGAACAGATCGACCTGCGGCTGCTGAATGCCGTCCGCAATCCCCATGTCTCGATCATCGGTCATCCGACCGCTCGGATTATTGGCAAACGGCCGCCCGTGGCATTTAGTTTCGAGGCACTGCTGAAGGCGGCGGCAGATTATGGGATCATGCTCGAGATCAACGCCAGTTATATGCGACTGGATTTGGACGACATTCAGGCCGCCGCTGCCCGTGACCGGGGAATTCCAATCGTTATCAGTACAGATGCTCATAGTACGCAAGGCCTGGATGGAATGCAGTATGGAATCTTTCAGGCACGCCGCGCGGGACTGACTCGCCACGACGTCGCCAACACATTGCCCTTGCAAGAGTTCCAGAAGCGAATTCGCAGGGCGTGATTGATAATCCGTCCGCCAGCGCGTGCGTCAACGCGGCTTCAATCTCGTTGCCATGCTCTGCATGGGAACGCCATTCTTCGCAGCTCTGCTTCTTCACGGGCCGTTGAGATTTAGTTCGACACGAAGCAGAGCTGCGAGCAATTTCGCTCCCCTGTCGTAATCCCCAATCCTGTGATATCTGCTAAACCGGATGATTTGCCCAAGAATACAAGCCTGACGCGCAACCTCAAAGCTTGCGCTTCGATCTTGTCTGCTGTGCTGAAGTATCGGATCGGGCACTCTTTCCCGTTATGCCATGAACGATTTCTGTAGCCAATCTCGTCCGAGATTGGGGGCACCTCGCTCTACGTCTGATCCGATGCCCAAGGTTTGGCAACCTTGGCGACATGGAAATCAGCAGCTGAAAATCCCTCACGGCGAAGGCTTTCCCGGCATGCTGGATCAGATTTTTCCGTCCCACTATGATGTGCCGGTGCCCGATATGAGTTCGCCTTCGTTTCATGACGAATTCAATTTCGCTCGAACATTCATCTCATCCAGGGAGAATCAGCATGGAAAAGTGGCCGATTGGTGTGTTTGCTTCCGTAGATGCCGGGTTGGGCGTGCACTTGGATGTGGCGCAAGAACTCGGAATTCCAACCGTCCAGGTCCACGCGCCGCATCAGCATTCGCGAACGCCTGAGGCTGCCCGTAATTTCGTCCAACGGTGCCAGGCAGCGGGAATCACCATCACGTGTGTCTTCGGCGGATTCGAGGGCGAAAGTTACGCGGACATTCCCACCACTTCGAGGACCGTCGGATTGGTACCTGAGGCAACTCGCGCTGCCCGGTTGGCGGAAATGACAGAGATTTCCGACTTCGCAGCGCTTTTGGGCTGCAAAGCCGTCGGATTACACGTGGGTTTTGTTCCACCCGATCGTGCCAGCACCAATTACAAGAACCTGATCGCCGCGACTCAAGACTTACTGGATCACGTGAATGGTAATGCCCAGACGCTGCATCTGGAAACGGGACAAGAATCCGCGGAACATCTGTTGGAATTCATCCAGGATGTGAAACGTGACAATCTATTTATCAACTTCGATCCGGCCAATATGATTTTGTACGGTTCGGGGGAGCCTATTGATGCTTTGAAGAAAGTTGGTCATCTGGTTCGTAGCGTCCATTGCAAAGATGCCAAGTGGGCTGCGGCAGATCAACGGGGAAAATCCTGGGGCACCGAGGTTGCCTTGGGAGAGGGCGACGTCGGCATGGAAACGTACTTGCGCACGTTGCTGGAGCTCGGCTACACCGGCCCATTAACCATTGAGCGTGAAATCGCACATGACCGTGAACGCCAGAAAGCCGACATCGGGAAAGCCGTCAATCTGTTGAATTCGCTGAAAAAGAAGATCCTCGGCTAGCCAGGTTGGTTTGCTTCGCATCCCCCGACTGTGCCAGGGAAAGCAGAACAGGACGGATCACGCGAAGTCGCGAAGAGGAGGACTGTTTTCTGTCAGAGAGCTCCATTTTCGGAGACCAGATGACAGAAGCGGGGATTCAAACTCGGCATTTGACAAGGTTTGAATGGACGCCGGGACCAGCCCCATGCCGTGTGTCAAAAACGGACAGGCAGGAGCGTCCAATCTTGCAGTTTAGTTTGTTTGGCGCAATGACTAAGAGGCTTTCAAAGCACCGAAAAACCAGTGGGCTTACATCCACCGCTCGCCTGGTTGTTTGGTTGTCTTTACGATTCGAAAAACAAAAAGGCCCGGTTGAGATTTCAACCGGGCCTTTTTTTATTATCTATTCTGTCGTCGACGCGCCGCACTCAAAATCACTCGAATACATGCTCCATTCGAAGGGCTGCTTTATTGACCAGCTTCTGGGTCACCTGAACGGCGACCGCAGACTTCGATCGCTACGCCTTCGGTTGTGCCCGACACGAACTCATCGATTGGCAAGTCAACATCGACATAAGTCGCTGCATCAAGAATCACGTCGACGGCCTTCCGCTCGAGAATCTGGGCCGACAGATTCTCGATCATGTTCTGCTTTTCAAGATAAGCACGGATCTTTCGCGGGCTTTCGCCTTGTTGATGAGCCATCAAGGCAATCTCAACGTCAATCTCAATGGGTTCGACGGTCAACTTGCGTTCTTCAGCAATACGGTCGAGAACGAAGTGTTCTTTCAGAGCCTGACGAGTTGTCGAGATCGCTTTTTGCCGCAGTTCATTTTCGCGAACGGTGATCTCTTCCATTGTGTAGCCGGCTTGATGCAACTCAAGCATCTCGCGACGCATCGCATTTTCAACCTGTCGCCGCACCAGCGACTCGGGCAATTCCCATTCGCCTGAACCGGTGATCTGACCCAGAACCTGAATTCGGGCCGATTGACGTTGATGATGCTTAATCTGGCGTTCGAGCGTTTCCCGGATTTCTTTCCGCAAACTCTCAACCGATTCCGATTCCATTTTGGCGAGGAATTCAGTGTTGACTTCAGGAGCCACTCGTTCGAAGACTCCGAGAACGTGGAATTCGACTTCCACTGTGACTCCACGCAGTTCCTTATCGGCGACTTCATTGCCGACCACAGCGCCACCAACTCGCGTGTCGCCGGGCTGCGTTCCAGCGATCAGCGTATCGAAGTCTTGCAGTTGTGCGTCGCGGAAAGCCAGGGTCGGCTTCACGACCACGGTTCGATCCATGTACCGCCCCAATAATTCGTCGCCGATCTTGATAATGATGTCGACAAGAACGGCATCACCGGCTTCGACTGGCCGATCGACTGGGCGATTCTCGGAGAACGAGTATCGCAGCCGATCGAGGTGTGTGTCGATTTCCTGTTCGGTGATTTCGCGAACCGGACGATTGATCGTCAATCCCGTGTAGCTGGGGAGATCGAACTCTGGAGCCACTTCAACGTTGAAGTTGTACTCAAAATCACCCTTTTCGGGGATCTTCAAGTCACGGATGTTCAAGTCGGGCTCGTTGATTGCATTCAGATCGTTTTCCGTCGCCAGTTGTTCCAGGCTGTCGATCAGAATCTTCTGGCAGACTTGGCCTTCAACGTCGGTGCGAAACCGCTTTTCGACGAGTTTTCGGGGAACGTGGCCAGCACGGAAACCAGGAACGACTGCGTTTTTCACCAGTTCCTTGATCTGCGTGTCGAAATAGTAGTCCAGATCCTTGCGCGGTACGGTCACCGTGACGTGGCGCTTGCAAGGCCCGGTCTTTTCGACCTTGACTGCTAATGACAACTTGTAAGCAGGTTTTTCTTCAACGGCGACTGCGGAAGTTTCAGGGGAACCAGCTTCGGGTGAGTTGCTCATGCTGCATTCTTCCAACGAGAATTAGGAATGACCGACATTCAATGGCTTAAAAATCGGGCGATCACGACTGATCACCTCTAATTTTGACAACCTTGAATTGGCGTGCTATTCCACTGTCTCTGAATCTATGACCCGCCGAGGTTGCGACGGGTACCGCTTTAAACGGCTCAAAAAACAAGAGTCGAAAACAACAAAAAGGCGGCCAAAGGCAGGTGTAACCAACCCTGGACGCCTTTTTTGCGGATGCCTTATACTTCGCAGAGCGAAAAATGGCCGATTCGCAGTACTGTCACGGACTCTGATTGTGACAGACTGTTCCGCAAGAGATATCTCTCTTCGGATATCGTATTTCGTT
>JAQGHT010000426.1 GCA_028291565.1 Planctomycetaceae bacterium
CCAGCGATCCTGGTCGCCCTCCTCTGGCCGGTACTCGAAAACTCCATCGCCAGCGATACCGCACATTTTTGGGCAAGGCTCATTCAGACTACCAGCCTCTTCGCGCTGCTTAGCGGCCCGGAATTAGCACCCGACACATCGAACAATATCCTGTGGCTGACCTTCGTTGCGGTCAATTTAGGGTTGTTGATTTACCTGCGACACAAAGCGACCGTCAATGCCGATTTCTACCTGGGGAGGAACACGAATCGCAATCCGTACCTCTTCCGAAAGCTGCTGAGGCGAGGGGAAACCGCTCCGATTTTGAACGAGGTACCTTAACCTGTTATCGCTGTATCTGTCGGGAAAATTGATGTGTTGAGGCAAGCCGAAAATTCAAATCTCGTGCCTGCGGCCGAAGTGAAATAGCTCCTTCCCAAATGGGCAAAAGTTCGGGTAAAATTTGACAGTTGCCAGTCCGTTCCGTCGTCATTGACTTTTCAACTCACAAACAAATCGACGGGAAAAGCTCAGCCAAGAGTTGAGACCTTCCAATTCAAGATTTAGCAGGGCCAGGGGAAGAGTCGTTAGAATGAGGAGATGGGAAACGTTTCGGTGGATTGGTCCTAGGTGCTCGTACTACTTCTTGAACGAAATTCCTTGCGAAAGGGTTCGCGGCAAAAGGAGTAGTGCATAAGCCGTGGACCCACCGGGACAAGCCCGGTGGCGGATGTTCATTGAATCGTTTCGATGGTGATTTTTTGAGACAGGCTGGGTTCGGATCCTGGCAATATCAGCGATGCGATTGTTCAATTCCAGGATTACTCGGGACGCTTTGCGTTCCCACCATTTGATAGAGGACATTCCCATGAAACTTGAAGTCCGTGAACTGTGTTCTGGGAGGCTGTGACTCCTTGCCGCAGGATGTGTCTGCCTGTTTCTGGGGACCGAACCGGCTCCCGTCAAGCCTGCCAAAACGGAGCCTGCCGCGGCTGAAAAGCCTGCCGCCGCCGCCAAAATGCAGCCCTTGAACAAACAGGGAACAGTTTTGCTGGATCTCGAAGGAAAGCGGTTGCTCTTGAAGAGTCACGTCTGCCTTCGCAAAGGCGTGCTGGAATTGCTGTGCTGTCTGAAACAAAGCAAAGAGCACGAAGCGGTCCTGAGCATCGACACCAAAGCGTATGTCGTGCACGCTGGATTGTTGGCTTTGGGAGCGGAGCCAGGTGGGCCGGTCCAATTCGAGCCCGAATTCAAACCGGCCAGCGGGCAGCGGATCGACATTTTCGTGAATTGGACCGACGCAAAAGGCCAACCGCACCGCGTTCCCGCTCAGGATTGGGTGCGGTACGTGACATTGCGATTTTATGCGGAAAAACTGCCCAAGCTGCCTGAAGAAATCAAACTGACTGGCCAGTTAGATGAAATGCGCTACGATCCCAAAGAGCAGGAACTGATCTGGTACGGTCCGATGTCGGAAGAAACCAAGAAAAAATTCTTGGGAATGTCCAAGGACAAGGCGTATCGCGAGTGCATTGAAAAATTCTTCCAACGCAGCCAGAGCCGCCAAATGCAAGCCAACTGGGTCTTCAGCGGCAGTGGGTATTATGTCGACGAACAAACCAAAGAAAAGTTCTATCGGGCGGAAGATGGTGATTTGATTTGCGTCGCCAATTTTGGCAGTGCGACATTGGATGTCGCGGCCCGCAGTGGGAACGGAGCCGAGGAATTATTGTTCGAGGCCTGGACCGAACGAATTCCTGAAGTGGGAACTCCGGTTGTCATTGAGTTGGTGCCCGTCAAAGGAGAGAAACCGGCTGAGAAGCCGAAGGAATCCGAAAAGCCGAAGGAATCTGAGAAGTTGAAAACAACCCCCAAGTAGGAACACTCGGCAACGCGAATTCCTTGTCGCTGAAATCGTAAGATTTTGTGCAGGACACGTCGCTCGACCCGAATTCTCACGAATTCAGCTACTCCCAAGTGGTTGCACTTTGAAGTCTTGACACCGCGCCCGTTTGAAATGCACGCCGGCCAACTGATTGATTACAAGCTTCGGCTGCATGGACTTCCAATACGCTGGAAGACCGAAATTTCCGTCTGGGAGCCTCCTTTCCGCTTTGTGGATCGGTAGCTCAAGGGCCCCTACCGATTATGGGTTCATGAGCACACGTTCGAAGCCTATAATGGGGGCACGCGAGTCATCGATCGAGTCGAATACCGGGTCCTGGGAGGGGCCCTGGTGCATGCGTTGCTTGTGCGGCGCGACTTGGAGCGGATTTTTCAATTCCGCCGCGACGTATTGTCGAAACGGTTCTCGTGCAGGCCCAAACTGGATCTCGAACACGCAAATGACAGACGCCGAACCTGAATCTGAAGCCGATGCCGATGTACAAATCCGTCGGGCCACTCTAACCGATGTCGCGGAACTGGCTGAGTTTATCAAACCATTTGTGGCTCAGGGCCGATTGCTGCATCGGACCACCATGGAGTTGGAAATCCTGGTGGCAAATTGTTTCGTGGCCATCTATCAAGGCAAAATCGTCGGCTGTGCCGCATTGGAGATTTATTCGAACAAACTGGCCGAACTGCGAAGCCTGGCGGTCGCACCCGAAGTTCGTCGGATGGGAGTTGGCAAAAAACTCGTGACCGCCTGCGTCGAGTGCGCGAAAAAGCTCGAGATTCTGGAAGTCATGGCGATCACTTCCTCAGAAGAGTTCTTCAAAGCGTGTGGCTTCGACTTCACGCTGCCTGGGGAAAAGAAGGCGTTGTTTATTCAGACGCGGGAACTGGAACTGCCGGGCAGGCCGGAATTGTAGTCCGACAGGTTTGTGGGGAATGGGACGTATGGGACCTGTAATATCATATACTGTTGGTCCCATGCATGTCCCCTAAGTTTCTATTAGACAGTCCTGCCCAAGCTACGACCGCACTAAGTCCGATTTCCGCCGGAGATGAAGATCGATTCGCCTGTAATCCATGAAGAATCGGAAGAGGCCAGAAATACCGCCGCGGGAGCGATGTCCTGTGGTTGACCGATTCGTCCCAACGGCGTTGTCGCTTCGACCTGTTTCCGGAAGTCGCTCTCTGCGAATCCGGCCGCGTGAACTCCTTCGGTTTCAACCATACCGGGGTTGATGGTATTCACTCGAATTTTGCGTGGCCCCAGTTCTTTAGCGAGCGTCCTGGTAATCACGTCGACGGCGGCTTTGGAAGCACTGTAGACAGAAGAAGTCGGAGGGCCGGATGTCGAGACGACTGAACTGATATTGATAATACTACCACCCGTTGGGCCAAAATGCTTGACGGCTTCCTGGGTGGTGAGCAGCAATCCCAACACATTCAAGTCGAACGTCTTGTGGAACAGCTCAGCCGTGACCTCTTCCAGCGGGCTGAATTGATAAATCCCCGCATTGTTCACGAGGATGTCCAGTTGTCCGAATGCTTTTTTCGTTTCCGAAAAGAGTCGTAGAATATCCGGCTGCTGGGCGACATTGGCATGGACCGCGACCGCTTTGCCACCGTTGTGGACAATTTCCGCCACGACTCGGTCAGCCCCTTCTTTGCTGCTGGAGTAATTGACGACGACCGACGCGCCTTCCGCAGCGAGGTGCTTGGGCTGAACGTGACCGCCCCGATCGCCGCGCCGAGCGCGAGCTCGAGCCGGTTGCCGCCGGGAATCGG
>JAQGHT010000486.1 GCA_028291565.1 Planctomycetaceae bacterium
GGAAGCTGATCTGCAGTGCAATTGGCCAATCATTCCCATGATTTGCATGGGAATGTAGCCTTTCGCAAGCAGACAAAATCCCGAAGAAGCAGTGAGCCAGGTTCGTTGTCGGCTTCTGAGGCAAATAGGTGTGGGACTCTCTTGAACGTGCCCTCTTTCTTAACGCTGGTTGAGTTGCCGCAACGCATCCAAATCGCGGAATCGATAATCTCGGAAACTTCGTTGAATTCCACCCCTTTTTCGACTTCCGTTAATTTCATGTGTTTGATATCTTCTCAAACATCTCAGTTGACTAACCGGGCGGCATCAAGATTCCTTGGTGTCTGCCTACCACAATCGGTTTCAAGGTTTCGCTCACAGATGAGCAAATGTTTCGTTGCGATTGGTGTGGGATTCATGGCGAGCGAACGGCGTCGCTCGAACATCTTCTATCAGGTTTGCTAGGCCCGGTCGGGCAAGGAGGCCCCCAGTGAGTTCAAAATCGGTTTCGAAGCCAGCCGTCAATGTTCAGATCCGTTGGATGATTCGCCGTGATATGGCTGAAGTCATTCAAATTGAACAAGCGAGTTTTGAATATCACTGGACCGAAGCCGATTTCCTGCACTGCCTGCGGCAGCGGAATTGTATCGGCATGGTCGCTGAACAGGGCAGCCGGGTCGTCGGTTTCATGATCTACGAACTGTTCAAGAACCGCCTCCATGTCTTGAATTTCGCCGTCGCGGCCGATGTCCGTCACACGGGCGTGGGTAATCAGATGGTTGAGAAACTGGTGACCAAGTTGTCTCAACAACGTCGCGACTTCATTACGCTGGAAGTTCGCGAGACGAATCTCGATGCACAGTTGTTCTTCCGCCGTCAGGGATTCAAAGCGGTCCAAGTTCTGCGAGACCACTATCAGGATACCAGCGAAGACGCCTATCTGATGCAGTTTGCCTTGCATTCCGCCGAGGAGAAATCGCGAATGTACAACCCCGCCAATCGGATTGCCGATTACGAAGAAGCCTGAGTCATATACAACAACTTCCGGCGAGAACCACCGCACCAGGCGTTCGGCACGCGCCGCCAGTCAGCGTTCGGTTTGGATTTTCGTGGTTTTCGCTTCAAGCGGATTTCGATCTTGCGGTCATCCGAATCAGCGACTGCAACTCGCATTCTCGTTTAAACCACGCACGGTTAAGAATGAGACGTTTGATCGCGGGGGGTCAGTATTGAAAAAGACTCATTCGTGGCCGCGAACAGTATAAACCGCTTTAGCCCTCCCGGCCGAACTCCAGACGCCTTTGCGGATCCTGGCCTGTTTGCAACTCTTTGTATAACAGGCTGGTTTGGATATCTTTGTTGTTCTGATACTTGCCGCCCGTGTATTCGGTGATCTCACCACGCACGTCGTGGTAGAAAATCTGCGCGATTTCCACGCCGGCATAAATCCGGATTGGTTGGACCGCGAACATTTCGAGCGTCCAATATCCCTTGAATCCAATATCGCCGAATCCGGCCGTGATGTGCACAAACAGGCCCAGTCTGCCGATCGAACTGCGGCCTTCCAACATTGGCACGAGATTGTGCGTTTCAGTTCGCTCTACAGTCCGTGCCAGATACAGCTGCTGTGGATTCAAGATCAGTCCCTGTGGCGGGATCAGCACGCGGCGAAATCTCGCGGGCTTTTTCATATCCAGTACGACTTCTTCGTACACCAGCAATTCATCGTGCAAACGCAGATTGTAACTGTTGGGATTCAGCTGGGCTTCATCGAACGGGTCGATGATGATATTGCCCCCCAGTTCAGCGCGAATTTGATTGCCAGTAAGGATCATCGAAGGACGACACCGTTCGCGTGGAAGAAGTGGAAGACAGGAATTGTTGTGAATTTAGGCCGCGCGCGGATGAAAATGTCACTTTCCGATACGTGATTACCTATTGGAGAATAACGCAGGCCGATGAACTTCGTCAAATCATTTTGTCATTCGTGATTTGCCCCCGGTTGCATACAATTTGAAATTCGTCTGCTCAAAAAGTTTCGAATCGTACCCGAAAATCAGGTCCTGCCATGCTGGAGTTAAATGCCGACAACACTCTGGATTACCTCGTCAACCGGGGTGATCTCTCCGATTTGAGTTCCGCACGAGTGGAAATGCTGGGTTGGGGCGTTTCGAATGTTGTGTTGCGAGTATCCCGGACTCATGATCCCGATTTTGTCATCAAACAATCGCGCACTCAGTTGCGAACCAAAGCTGCCTGGTTCAGTCGTCTCGACCGGATCTTTCGCGAAATCGGAATGCTGCAGCTCTTGGAACCGTTGTTGCCACAAGGCGTGATTCCCAAAGTGTTGTTTGAGGATCGCGAGAATTTTCTGTTCGCCATGGAAGCCTTTCCCGAACAGCATACAGTCTGGAAACAGGCGTTGCTCGACGGAGTTTTGGACTATTCGATCGCTGATCGCCTGGGTGATTATCTCGGTGCGATTCATTCTCAAACTGCCTATCGGACAGATCTGCAAAACGCTTGGAACGATCTGGAAGTCTTCGACCAACTGCGACTTGATCCTTTTTATCGATACTTGGCTCGCGAAAGGCCCATCGCGGCACCTTATCTGGAACGTCTCGTTGCCGAGAATTCTGCGACAGCCTGTTGTATTGTCCTCGCAGATTTCAGTCCCAAGAATATTCTCATTGCGGGGAATCGAATTGCGCTGGTCGATTTTGAGACCGGTCATTACGGAGATCCGGCGTTTGATCTCGGTTTCTTTCTGAGTCATCTCTTGCTGAAGGCCGTCCAATTCCGACCACGGTTTGGCGAGTACACGGAGTTGACGAATCGATTCTGGAGTTCCTACTGGCGAGGTGTGCAATCACTTCGTGAATCAACACAATTCGCACCCGACGAGTTACTGCGACGCACATTCATGCATCTGGCTGGCTGCATGTGGGCCCGAGTGGACGGCAAGAGTCCCGTCGATTATCTGACTGCCGTTGGAGCTCAGGATCGAGTTCGACAGTACTGTCTGTCCCTCTTTGAGTCGCCTCCCACCGACTGGGCAAGTGCGATTTCCAGGCTGAATGCATGATAATTCAATCTGCGGCCGCGAATAAAAGGAGGCTACGAAGAGACGACGAATCTCCACCATATGACCAGCTCCCGCGTTGTGAACAGAAGGTTTTTGCGTACCCGCTCAGAGTTTATTAGCGTTCATTAGTGTTCTCAGTCCCTTTTTCCGATGAAACCGGGAATCAAGCACTTCAACTAGAACGTTTGAGCTCGATCAAGTACCCTATAACAGATGAGTTGCACCTTTTGTGCCAAATTGTAGAAGCTGTTTGCTGGTGAGGTTGAAGATGGGAAAGATCGGATTGTGGAGTTGTCTCGCCGCGCTGTTGATCGTCGCGCCGCTACTGGCCGGGACGTTTGCGGGCAAAATTGAATCGGTCGATGCCGACGGTCGGACGGTTGTCGTCGAAGGAACCAAAAAGGCTGGCTCCAGGACGTTTAAAATTTCGGAAAAAGCGGCCATCACAATTACTGGCAAGAAAGGCGAATTGGCCGATTTGGTTGAAGGCGCCACGATTACAGTCACGTTTGACGACAAAGATAAGGAAACCGCCACACGATTGATTGCCAAGAACGCCTCGGCAGCATCCTCGAAAAAGACCCCACAAAAAGTCGAAACGACAAAAGCCGCTGAAAAGACGAGTTTGCCACCCGGAACGGGCGCGGACTGGCCATGTTTTGATGGCAGCGAACGCAATAACATTTCGCCAGAAACTGGCTTGTTGAAGTCATGGCCCGATGGTGGTCCTTCATTGGCTTGGAAAGTGAGCGGAATCGGCGAAGGTTATTCGGCGATATCGATTGCAAACGGGTTTGTCTATACGATGGGCAATGTCGGTCAATTTGAGACCGTCACTGCAATTGAGCTGGAAACAGGACGAATCGCCTGGCAGCAAAAAACAAGCGAGGCTTCGCGGTTACAGATGGGAAATGGCCCGCGCGGGACACCCACTGTCGATGGTGATCAAGTCTATACGCTAGGCGGAAACGGCGACTTGTCATGCATGCAGACAAAACTGGGCAAGCCGGTATGGCAGATCAATATTCTCCAACAATTTAGCGGAAGCAATATTCAGTGGGGAATTTCGGAGTCGGTATTGATTGACGGTGATAAATTGATTTGTACACCTGGTGGTGAGCAAGCCACGATTGTTGCCCTGAATAAGAAGACCGGAAAGGCAATATGGCGCTGCTCGGCTCCAGGAAGTCCCAAGGCCGGCTATTCGTCGGCTATAGTCGCCGACGTTGCAGGAGTCCGTCAGTACATTCAATTTACACACAATTATGTCATGGCTGTTCGGGCTGAAGACGGTACGTTCCTCTGGAGCAACGATGCCGCGGCGAACGGAACAGCGAATTGCTCGTCGCCGCTGTATGGTCAAAACAGAGTTTTCAGCGCGTCGGGTTATGGCAAGGGGGCCGCAGTCGTTGAGTTGGCCTCAATCGGTGGCAAGACTAAGGCCAAATTTCGCTACCACACCAACAAGATGGAAAGTCATCATGGCGGCATGCTGTTGGTTGACGGAATGGTGTATGGCTCAAGTGATCCTGGTGTCCTCAGATGTCTCGACCTGAAAACGGGTGACGTCAAGTGGGAAAATCGGTCAGTCGGTAAGGGAGCAATTACCTGTGCTGATGGTCACATTTATGTGCGTAGCGAAAAGGGTCCCGTGGCGCTCGTCGAATTGAATCCAGAAAAATATGTCGAGACTGGCCGTTTCGAGCAACCTGACCGCAGTAACGCCGAAAGTTGGGCGCATCCGGTTGTATCACACGGCAAATTGTTCCTCCGAGACCAGGATCTGTTGCTGGCCTATGATGTCAAAGCCAAGGATTAAAAAAAGTGACCGCGGCAAGTTTTGAGTCGGTCTAAGCCTAAGAGTCTGACAAACAACCTGATTTCTCTGTAGGCGATGTCTCTCCGAGACTCGCAGT
>JAQGHT010000548.1 GCA_028291565.1 Planctomycetaceae bacterium
CGTTCCTGTTCGTGTTGCATCCAGATGAGCAATTGCTGAAATGCGGGCTCCAGATGGGCCTCAGCGTGAATCAGCAGCACATCTTGGCCAAGGAATCCAGCATGAAGCGGTTTGCTCTTAAACCCAATACCGTAGCCGCTGACAAGTAGACGGCTGCCACTCATATCTACGGTGCCCACGATGACCGCAGGACGACTCGGGTCAGCGGACCATTCCCGGTTGTCAGCGAACTGACCGCGCAGCGTACTGATTGCAATTGAATTCTGCGTCAGATGGTTTCCCGAAAGTCGAGCGAGCTTTTCCGCGATCTCCTTTGCCGTACCTTCCTTGGAGTTATTCAAACGCGCTCGGATCTTCTCGACTTCATTCGTGGTCTGATCCACGACTGTGCGCCGATTGACGACGTATACCAATCGGCGGGGCATCTTCTCCGGCTCGTTGGCCAGCGCGATCAGCCAAATGGCAATGACAGATGTCTTACCCAATCCTGTCGGCAAATTGCACGAAGCGGGTATTCGATCAACGCGGTTGGATAGGAATCTTTCGTACAACGCTCGCTGCCACGGAAACGGGAGCGATCCCGTTAAAGCCGCGAAGGCGGCATCAAAGTCGACGAGGCTCTTCATGGAATGCAATCTCTGGAAAGAACGACAATTCAGAACTTACTCAAATTGCTGCGCTCATCGTATGAATCAAAAACATTGGAGCCAGTCCAGGTCTTGTCAATTCGCTTCGGATGGAACAGGCCGACAGCCGAGACTAGGCTTTATCGAAAAAATGGCGAAATGTCATGGCTGCGACTCCTGAGAGGAGTGAGGATTCGTTGGGAATCCTGATTCGAGTGGCTGGCACAGGGTACCGTTCATTCACTTGGCTGTCCACATTCACGTCGGTTCTCAATGAACGACTTTGGAGATTGTGTCATGTGGCTGCGTCTGTTCAAAGCACAGGTGTGACAGGGCGTGTCATACCTCTGATTGATCAGTCGATGTTCAGACTTCTGAGTTCAGTGACAGAATCATGCCATACGGAATGGGACTCGTACAGCGGCGGCATGACAGACTGTGTCAGACCTGCGAAAGATATGTCTGACTGTCATGTGTCAGGCTCGGGTCTGGGGTGATGCACAACTGCGTAAACGCAAGGAATTTGAAACAAATGAAGTTCAAGAGTCGGTGGCTTTTTTGTTGCGCGGAAACGGGGGCATTGGGGGGACGAATCTTTATCCCGGAGGGATTCCAGAAATTAGCCGGGGGTTGAGCAGAGTGTCGATAGACACGGAGCGACACCCCCGGATTGAATTCAACAGGCATTTCGACCCCGGAGGGCGTCGCAGCCCATTCGTTCTGCGACACCCTCCGGGGTCGAACATCGGACCGGACGCCGGTTCCGGGGGTGTCGCTACGTGTCTTGGGACACTCCGCTCAACCCCCGGTTAATATCTGCCATCCCTCCGGGATGAAAAAATACACCCTTAATTCCGACGCTTCATTTTGCACATCAAAAACCGAGTAAAAACTTTTCCAGGATGCATCACCCCACCCAAAGGGTCTCAGTAGGGTTTGATCGGGTCCGCTTCATTCTCTCGCTATTCGCTCAAAATTTTCGCGGATCCTTAGTCTTCCGCCAAGCCATCATCCGACATCTTGACAATCTTCGGATCGAACCGCCCGACAACCGTCACCAGATCCTGCTGAGCCGCCATGACGGAATGGATGTTTTTGTAAACATAGGGCACCTCGTCGGCGCCGGCAGACAAAACCGTGATCCCCTTCTTGGCCAGGTCGTTTTTCACAGCCTTCCAATTGTAGGTATCCTTGGCCTTAGTGCGTGACATGCATCGCCCCGCACCGTGTGCTGCGGAGTTCAAACTCGCAGCATTTCCCTTGCCGCGTACGATAAATGCCGGATCAGCCATAGAGCCTGGAATGACTCCCAGTACTCCGGCGCCGGCTGGAGTTGCTCCCTTGCGATGCACGACGACTTCCTGGCCGTTGTGCATTTCCTTCCAGGCGAAATTATGGTGGTTTTCCACCCCTGCAATCGGCTTTTCTCCCAAAAGCTTGGCCACCAATCGATGGATCACGGCATGATTAGCCGCGGCATATTCCCCCATCAGATTCATGGCCGCCCAATACTCTTGACCGGCTTCGGTATCCAGTTCCAGCCAACCCAGACGTCCTAGTTCCGTGTATTTCGGAGGCAGCCGCTGTTGCGCGATCGCCGAATAGGTACTGCAAACCGCCGCTCCGGTACCGCGGCTACCGCTGTGGCTGAGAAGCGCGACATACTGTCCGGCGTCCAGTCCCAATTCCTCGTCCCGTTGATCCAGTGTGACCGTTCCGAATTCTACGAAGTGGTTACCCGACCCCGACGTCCCCAGTTGACGCCGAGCCTTATCTTTGTATTCGCGAGTGATCCGCGTCACGCTCCAGTCTTCGTCCAGGACGGCATGATCTTGTGGTTTCTCGTGCTCCGAACCGACTCCGAATCGAGTTCCCCGTTCCAGCGCATGCTGGTATTGCTGGAACTTCGAATCGAGAGTTTCCGGTGCCAGACCAAAAATCGACAGCTTCATGCGGCAGGCGATATCGACACCGACCGCATAGGGAATCACCGCGTTCTCACACGCCAGCACGCCGCCAATCGGCAGCCCATAACCGATATGGGCATCGGGCATCAACGCGGCTCCGACGGCCACCGGCACCGAGCACGCCTGTCGCATTTGCACATGGGCGCCAGCGTCGATCTCGTCGCCCCAGGTCTGATAGGTAATCGGCTCTTTGGTTACGTACTCCCGGTCAGAAATCAGGCTTTGCGCGAAGGCGCCAAAGTCCGGGTCGCCGGTATAGAGTGCGGGTTGCTCCAGGATTTCGCGAATCTGCTGCTTCAGTTCCGTCCCCTTCAGCCGTCCCTCTTTGGCGACTTTCTGGATCGCGCCAATGGCCGGCGTCATACAATGGTTCGGAACACCCAGCTTACGCAATTGCGTCGTATTCATGATCCCAATTCCCGATGTTCAGACAGCGGCCAACACCACGACCGCGACGAAATCTATTTTAATCTTACCGAGTCAAGACAGAATGGACACCGGACTCCGCCGAGAAGTTCGCGGTACCTGTCGACCTCTCTCTCGCTACCAGGTTCCAGCTGAACAAGAGCGTGACGGCAGGGTGGCACTTTCGAGCCTTGGCTTTGCCTGCGACAATTCTCACCGGGGACGCGATCGACGGTGGTCACAATCGCTTTCAAAATGGACGATTTCGAGTGCCACCGGCTTCGCCAGTGCTGAGCTGTTGTGAACGGATCGAAAGTATTCTTCCAAATTGAAAAATGAGTTGGTGGCGCAAGCACTGGCGAAGCCAGTGGTACCCGAGAGTTCACCTAATTGACAGTGCCAACCAGCCCGCCGCGCTGCATTGAGGTCGCCTTCGGAGCTGGACCACGGATTCGGTTCCACGATGCAGTCTCCTGCGGCATTCTTCCGGAAAAATAGCCGGGCTCGGTGCAGGCGGATGTCGGCCAGAAACATCGGCATGGCCCGCCACTCCGCGATTTCCCTAAGCAATGAACTTTAGAGATCGAGCGCCGCTTTGAGACACTCATCGACTTCTTCCATCGTTTGCAAGGAGAAACTTCCTATGGTGTTGATGATCCGAACTTGCTGGATCGTGAAGAGACTCGCAGCATTAACGACGGAAGCACGCTCCAGTCCTGATTGTTCCCAGTCAGGATGTTTTTCGTCGATCAATAACTGAGTTCGCTCAAAGGATCGCGAAGTGTTCCCTGTGATCTGAGCAATGATCGTGCTGTTGAGAAGCTGATTGTATTCATCGCTCTGAATCACCAGCGCGGGACGAACCTTTAACGCGGGGTTGATGTTTTGAAGGTCAACAATAACAACGTCGCCTCTCATTTTTTGTATTTCTGATAGAGATCTAGGGCGGGGTCTTCTCCCCATACCTCGTCGATGTTTGCTAATGCTTCGTCCAGATTCAACTCGGAATAGTCAACCACCAATCGGGTTTTCTCGTAGATATCCTTCCGTAAGAGTACGACGGGCTGCCCATTGATTTCGAAGGTCACAACCTCTCCCTTCCCGACCGCATCTGTCTGTTCTGTCGTGAGTTCCATGTTTCCATCCAAAGCGCCAGCCCAAAACTGGTGTGTCGAAGAGTTTACCTGAACGGCCAATGAAAAGTGCTTCGACTGTGAGTCTCGGTGAGACTCGGCTACAGATATTTTGCCGGCCTCTCGTTGGATTATCGGTTAAGAGAGCGGGGGATTCAAGGCGAGTTGTACCAGGATTGGAAGCATGTCAATAGTTCTGACAGCTATTGATTTGCTTAGACACGGACGAGCAGAATTGCAGTTGAGCGTCCCTCTGAATATCCGCCTAAAACAAAAACGCCGTTGGCCGCACGCGGCCATCCTACATCATTGATTTTTCGCTGTTGCTTAGTCGTCTGCCACGGGCAATCCTCCTTTGAAACGAAACAACCGCAGATTCGATCCAGCCGCCGTCTTGAAATCATTCGGCGGTTCTTTGGTCTCGACCGTTGGCACACAGAGGATCAGTTCACCACCACCCAGATTGTAGATCGCCGTGATCGTTTTCCCTGTGAGAGGACCATCGGCGGCGGTCAGGACGAGCCGGCGCGGGGTCACGCTCGCATCGACTTGGAAGTCGTAATGCCGCGTACCGAATTCCGGCTCTGGACCTTGCAAAGTCAGGCGATCGCCTTGAATTCGGGCACGGAGTTGTCTGGATATTGAGTTCTCGAAGGCCTGGCCATTCTCTTCGGCTTCGACGGCATTCCAGAAGCCCCGCAACCGCTTTCCGTCGGTCTCTTCAGCATCTTCAGGAGTTTCTTCGTCAGGGTGATACTCGGTCACGCGCAGGGTCAGAGTGCCTTTTGATTTCGTTTTTACCATGCTGCCATTCACCATTTTTCCCATGCCCGACCCGAACCCGCCCGCATTGATCGGCTGGTTCAATTTCACCGTCAGCTCTGAATTCGCTGCCTGGGAACTAATACCGTACACACTACCACCATCGACGACCACGAAATCGGACTGTGTGGTTA
>JAQGHT010000565.1 GCA_028291565.1 Planctomycetaceae bacterium
CACCTTTCCGCTATCGAGATCAACGCAGACGGCTGACAATTTCAGCGGCTCATCCAGTTTCGTCTGTCCCGGCGCCAAGTTATGAACTTCGGGGCATTTCGTGAACCAGATTTGTTTGCCCCACACCACCGGAGAGGACCAGGCGCGTCCTGGAATCGGTGTTTTCCAGACGATTTCCGGAGATCCTTCGCCGAACTTCACAGGCAGCTTGGTCGACTTGGAGGTTCCGTCGCCTCGAGGCCCGCGAAATTGGTTCCAATTCTCATCGTCTGCCGAGGCTGCAGAACAGATCCCCAACAGGAGTAACGCACTGACAATCAGACGCATTGGCAGACCTCTTTGCTTACAAGAGAGTTCGAAATTCCAATTCAGGTGGGACTAACAAAAGTTGCCGGCGCAATCAGCTGCAACGCCCGGGCGTCCGGTTTCGGTCTCACTACTTACTTTGCTCAGAGCCGGGGCAGGGCACCTTTGTCCCGCGCAGTTGATCGACTTGCCAGAAATCGTTGTCATTCATGATCGGCGAAAGCGGTTTGACCTTGCACGTACACGTTATAGCCAAAGTCGTGAGGCGTTGGGCGGATGTCCTGAAACGCCTGCATTTGCACGAATTCAACTACAAAAAGCGAACACGCAAAGTGATTCCACTCTGATTCTACACAATGCCGACCAACGAGGCCATTGGACCGGAAACCGTCGATGAGAATGCATTGCGGCGAGCTGATTTGTCCTGATCGCCGTCAACCTTCTCCGTTTGGGATTCCTGTAGCCAATCTCGCCAGAGATTGGGGCGGTTTGCTCCTTTTCTGGACCGCTGCCCAAGGTTTGGCAACCTTGGCTACGTGAAAATCGGCGTCCTGAAATCGCTTACTAAGTTGCCGTTGACCGTCGCGTAGCAATGACACCGATTCTTAAACGGGAGCAATAAATGCGTTTGTCGATCGAGCAGAATCGTTGTATTATCAACATTCCGGCATCGCATTGACCGGCAGAAATCTGGAGAGACCGAATGAGCCCTATCTCGCTTTCGGATGACGCGCTTGAGCAATGGCCCGAGGAGGCTCTCGAATTGCTGGCGGCGCCTTCCCGAATGACTGAAGACGCATTTGATGATTGGATTTCAACGCTCGAAAGAGCCCGCGCAGAATGGGTCGATGGAGAGGTGATCCTGATGTCTCCAACCAGCGTTCGGCACTTCCTGATATTTGGCTGGTTGTATCAAATACTTGAACGTTTTGTGCGCGTACGAGGACTGGGAACGGTCCTCGGGGACGGCGTGGCTGTTCGATTGCGCGCAAACGGGCGGAGTTCCCGGCGTTTTCCTGATCTCATGTTCGTCGCTCAAGATCGCTTGCATCTGATCCAGGAAAACTACCTGGCGGGACCACCGGACCTGGCTGTCGAGATCGTTTCGCCCGACAGCGAGAAACGGGACTGGGTTGAAAAGCCCGGCGAGTATGCAGCGGCTGGAATCCGAGAATATTGGATTATCGATCCGAAAGCCGAGCGATTCGAGGCGTTCCGATTGGATTCAACCGGAGCTTTTGTTTCATTCTACAATCAATCGGCGGGACAGTTCACGTCACTGGTTGTTTCCGGCTTCAAGTTTCGGATTGAATGGCTATGGGAAGAAGTTCTGAGTTATCCTGAGGACGCATTGAAGGAAATGGGCATTTCCGCGTGACCCGAAGGCGCATCGGTCATCTATTTCGGCCCTATTCCTTTGGACTTGAGGATCCCGTCGATCCATTCCGTGTCAGCTTGTGAATACGAAATTGCCGGTGGCTGCCGATAGTCAATTCGCTTGCCGAAGGCGGCCTTGTCATAGACCTGATTGAATACGGCTTGCAGGTCCAGTGTGACAGGAGGTTCTTGCGGTCCGAGAGGAATTCTGATCGCTGGCAATTTCTTTCTCAGTCGAATTGGCCAGACGGTTTGTTTCCCACGGAAACTGCGGCCCGGTGTTAAACAGACCACAGAGTCACAATATCCATGACTTAATAATTCACCCGGCGAAACGGCGACCGTGGGATAGCCGCCTCGCAATAAGTCGATTTCAACGAGATGGGCATCGCTCTGCAGCACGTCATCTTGTTTTGCGAGATACGCTTCTCGGCCCGACGAGCCGAGCGCCTTATTGGTCGGACTGAGCAACTCGATCACCGCGATGACTTGGCTCTCGTCGCCTGCAACCGTGATTTCGATGAAGCGTTCGATGACTTCCAGCGGGGTCAAATCGAAATGCCACACTTCCTCGGCATCAGTCTCCGTTCCAGTTTCCGCAGCGAGTGACACCCCCCCCAAGTTTTGCTCCACTCGAGAAACCGCGATGACAGAAACGTCGGGACGGATTGATTGGCGGTGCTCTTCGATGTACAGCCGCTGCTCGGATGATGCGAGGTATTGATCTGGCAGATCGCGGTTCAGTTGTTCCATTACTTCGACGATGAATGCCGTGTGAAAAACGTTCCACCAGCGACTATTCTCAACATAAGGATCAAGACCGGGAAACGGGCTGGGCATGAGATCGTTCCTTCTGCATTGCAAAACGTCTCCGATCGGCGAGTCTCAGAGAGACAGTGCCTACGATGACTCCCGGCCCATTTCGGAATCCGAAGATTATCTATTTGGCCGCTGCCTTATTTGCGGGCAATTCCTTGATGCGGAGGGCGCGGAACTGTAGTGGATCTCCATGGCCCAGGAAACCGATATGCCCTTTGACGTTCTTCAAGCCGGGATGCTGGTCGCGTGGATGGGCCGTTTTCACCGTATCAAGATCTTCGACGTCGACAATCGTGACTCCGTTCAGCTTCACGGTGATGTGACGGCCATCGGCGATCACCTCTTCAGAATTCCACTCCCCGACGGGGTTCAAGAAGCCAGTTCTTGCCGCAGCAATTCCATAAATTGAACCGTGGCGTTGCCAGGGTTGAATGCCCTTATATTTCTCGGATGTGTCGTCCAGGATCTGCAGTTCCATGCCGACATAGGCCGCATCGCCTTCCAAGGGGGCTCGAATGCCCAGTCCGTTGTTGGCACCCGGCGTCAATTTGAATTGAAACCGTAAGACAAAATTGGAGTATTCCTTCTCTGTGTAAACGTTTCCGCCTTCCTTCTTCGGATCGCACACGATATTCCCTTTGCCGTCTGCGTAATATCCTTTGGTATTCCCGACCCAGCCGGTCATATTCTTGCCGTTGAAGAGCGGCACAAATCCATCCAGCGCTTCTTGCTCGACGACTGCGGGAGTGAGTTCCGTCGCGGGGACGGGCTTTTCTTCAGCACGGGCTGACAGTGCAGCTAAGAACAGGAATCCACAGAGGAATAGAGTTCTGGCGGTGGAGCGCGGCAACATGTAGTTCTCCCAAGATGCGAAAGTGGCTGGAGGCAGGAGGCGGGATGTCGGATCCGTGAGAATTTCAATGCGTCAATGAAACGAGCCTTTGCATTCCAACGCCACGCGCAGGGAACAATCTCGAAATGAACGCATCCAGGCATCACAAAAACGACTTTTTAAAAATTACCGGCAGGAGCACGGCGATTCAAGTCGATCGCGGCATTTCTGGATCGGGAGAGCTTGCGGCAACAGAGAATGTCAAACTTTGGAGTGTGGTGCCACATTCTATATCGCACCAAGCGAGCCAAAAGCGTAGCGACCGGTGAGTCGTTCTTCGGGCGACAGTCACTGGAGCTCAAGATCGACGATTGACCGAAACCGAAGCAGTCGGCCTGGGCTGCAAATTCGAAAGCGCGCCTGAGTCCTGGTTTGGAACCTCTTAAGCCGCGTCACCTCAAATCCTGGAGCCATGAAATCGCACGAAGGTCTAACGCTTCGATACGGCGGGCGCGGGAGGCGTTGTACCTTTGAGAAAATCATTCGCCGCGCGACCGTTTTCGGACTGCAAACGCTCGAATTCCGTTACGGCGGTGTGCAATCGGTGACGCAAATCGTCGGCTTCCGCGATTAAGGCGTTGCGAGACTCTTCCATTGCCGCCAACGTTGGTAATTGCCCGTCGATCAAGACGTTGGGCAATTTCCCACGCTGCGCCTCCAAGGCCACGTTACCCTTCACCTGATTCTCACGATTGGCCAGATTCATGGCGATTTTCGGAGCCACATCGTCGGTGAGGATTTTCAGCTCGTTCGTTTTTGCAATCGTCGATTCTTGAAGTATCAGAAAACGGCGAGAGAAATCAACGAAAGTCTGCTCATCGGAGACGGGAACTCGAGTCCGAATTCTCCAATTTGCTCCCGCTTGAATGTAGTTCGCGTCGTCCGGAAGGGAAATCGTGGCCTTAAAAGTGGAATTTCCCACCGCCAGCTTTTCCGCCCGGAATTCCCCCACGTAGACATACTTGCCAGCCGCATCGGGCTTAAAGGCGTGAATGACGGGCATCACGGCCTTACCTTCCTTGTCCTTGCCTTCCATGATGTCAGAGGGCCCAATAGCAATTTGGACTGTGTCGGGAGCAAGCACGGCGGCCTGCTTGTTTTCATGGATCTTGTCCCAACTCAGCATCAGAAGTTCGTAATTGGCTTCTAATTCGGCCAATTCTTTCCGTTTGGCTTGCGTCGTCGCCTTGACCTCAATCAAACGCTTTTTATTGGTCTCGTACTGCTTGACCCAGCTGTTACGAAAATCCAACAGTTGAGTGGTGAGGACAAACGCGCCACCGCCCAACAGAATGATCAGAAAGGCCAGGACTTTTCCCCAGATATTCATCGCAGTAGATCCTGATCCCGATTTCCAGACAAGGTTTCAATTCCAGATGCTTCACTCTGCCACTGACCGACCTCAAGCCTTAACCGCCCCGCAATCGAAGTGCCTCCACGGAGAGGTTAAAAACTTGCCCCGCCTCAAAAACTGACTCGGTCGGAGAGACATCGACTCATTGTGGTGTCATGCCCACTTTGGCTTGAGCGTGGCAGACCACACACCACTTCCTCGCACTATCGACCAACTAGAACTCACCGAACCAACCCCGATCAGTCTGGCGCAATTATACGGTTCGTAAGGCCTGAAACAGGGGATTTCTTCGAAAAAGTCTGCGTGCGGCAGGGGATGATCGAGACGAAATCCCCCGAGTGGTTGAAATCTCCAACTTCTCCTCCTTATCATAGACTTGGATTTCTGGCCGGGTCAAGCAGAAAATCAAGCCCGAGATGAAGATACGTCCAATTTTTCTCTGATTCCGGTCCCTGACGAACCAGAGTGAATTTTCGACCGACGATGAGAAATCGGCCTCCGATTTCCCGTGTCGAAAATCTGACAGCATGAATGGTCCGTCAGACTCGAAGTTTCCGATGTTTCGCCAAGTTCGGTACACCTCATGGGGAATCGCCTGATTCCACACCGTGCAGAGCATAGAAAGGGCAAGATGCCCAAGTTTCCGATTCGCCGCGCAGAATTGAAGGAAGGCGACGTGCTGTGCAATCATTGCACTGCACTCTGCTGCCGCTATTTCAGCCTGCCAATCGATGCCCCCAAGTCCTGGGGCGATTACGATAATCTTCGCTGGTACCTGTCGCATGGACGCGTTTCATTATTCGTCGAAGAAGGAACGTGGTACCTGGTTGTATTTGGCGATTGCGAATACCTGACTTCAGACAATCGGTGCGGGATTTATCACAATCGACCCGAAATCTGTTCTGCCTATACTACGGACGGATGCGAATTCGACAATGATTTCGTGTTCGACAAGTACTTTGAAACACCAGAACAGATCTGGGAATACGCAGAAGCAATTCTTCCAGCGCGCGAACCTGTCGAAAAGGAAGGATCTCTCGTGAGTTTACCGATGCTGTAGGAATTCAAACAAACCTACAGATCGTTCCGACAACTCGCGAGATGTGCGACAGAACTTAACAAAACTTGACGGAAAATATGTCCGAACTAATTACGCCACAGACTCTTAAGGGATTTCGTGATTATCTGCCGACTGCCATGCTGGTGCGGGAGAAATTGACGGACATTGCCCGCCAGGTTTATCGCAGCTACGGCTTCAGCCCGATTGACACTCCTGCCTTGGAATATGCCAACATCTTGTTGGGTAAAGGGGGCGATGAATCGGATAAACAGCTATTTCGTTTTATCGATTCAGGCGAACGTGACGTGGCGCTCCGCTTCGATTTGACGGTCCCGTTCGCGCGATTTGCCGCAGAACATTCCGCCGAACTCGGAGTTCCCTTCAAGCGTTATCACCTGGGACTGGTCTGGCGTGGTGAGAAACCGCAAAAGGGGCGGTATCGCGAATTCATGCAATGTGATTTCGACACAATCGGTACGACCTCGAATGCGGCCGATATCGAAACGCTGCTCGTGATTCACGATTTACTAGTCAAGATCGGCTTCGAGCGGTTTACGATTCGGGTCAACAATCGCCTGGTTCTGAATGGCTTGCTGGACAAGTTGGGGCTCACAGGCCAAACGGCTGGCGTACTTCGTGCCTTGGATAAGCTGGCCAAGATCGGGCGCGACGGGGTTATTGGCGAAATGACTGAGAAGGTCGGAACGACAGCGGAACAGGCAGCCAGCGTGCTGGACCTGGCCGGCTTGAAGGGATCCAATACGGAAATCCTGGATCGTCTCGAATCGCTGTTAGTTGGAAGCGAAATCGGACTGCTTGGGGTGTCTCGCTTGCGAGAACTCTGTCAAGTCGCAGTGACAGCAGGCGTCCCGGAAGAGCGGGTTCAGTTAGACGTGTCGATTGCGCGGGGCTTGGACTACTATACGGGCACGATCTATGAGACATTTCTGACAGATCTGCCGGGTATCGGAAGTGTTTGTTCGGGCGGACGGTACGATAATCTGGCGGCCCTGTTTACCAAGGAAAAACTGCCCGGAGTGGGAGCCAGCCTGGGGCTGGATCGACTCCTGGCGGCCATGGAGGAATTGGGACTGGTCGCGCAGACGTCGACTCCGGCACAAGTCCTGGTCGTCTGTTTTGATGGTGATCGAATTGGGGACTATTGCCGGATCGGGCGTGTCTTGCGACAGTCCGGAATTAGTACCGAAGTCTTCCCCGATGCCAAGAAAGTGGGACAGCAGTTCAAATATGCGGACCGAAAAGGATTTCGCATTGCACTGGTTGCCGGTTCAAATGAATTCGCAAAAGGCGTCTGGCAAGTGAAAGACTTGAAATCCACGCAACAAGCCGAGGTCCCCGAGGCTGACCTGGTGTCTCACATTCAAGGGATTCTGGCCCAATCGATTTGAAGCGGGTACAATTGAAACGTCTGCAGCATGGATTATTTACTGTAACGTGCAAGTCAAATGCGCCAGCGAATGCACACGAGTCAGGTATCATCAGTTCCTAGTTCACTGAAGGCATATACTGTCGCAGACTGCCCGGTTGACCTAACGATATCAAGTCACATGACGCTGGCGCTGCGGGCTGATATTGGAACATGAATCATCCGGGATCGCGATGATTCTGTCGTTTTTCACTCCGCGCGAAGTTTCAAATGGCTCGCTATTTCAAATATAAAACATCCGCGGAACTCGTGGCCGATGCGACTGAATTGGGCTGCAACTTGGATGCAGCGGAAAATCTTGACTCTTTGTTCACTCCGGTCTCAGTTGGAAATGTGCAGGTCGGGAACCGGTTGTGCATCCAGCCGATGGAAGGTTGCGACGGAACTCTTGCCGGCTTGCCCGATGAGTTGACGTTTCGACGTTATCAGCGTTTCGGTGCTGGCGGCGCCAAGTTGATCTGGGGCGAAGCGACGGCGGTCTCGGATGCAGGACGGATGAATCCTCGACAGCTGTGGATTCACGAGGGGTCGGCGTCGGCCCTGGAACAGATGCTGGCGGGCTGCCGACTTTCGCATCGCGATGCCTGCGGCAACGATGGCGATCTGCTGCTCGGATTGCAATTGACGCATTCAGGCCGGTACAGCTTTCGCAAGCCACTGGTCGCGATGCATGATCCGATACTCGATCCTTTGACTCTGGACAAGAGCAACGGCCAGCGGTTGGATAGTAGCTATCCGCTTTTGTCGGATGATGACTTGCGGCGGATTGAAGATCAGTTTGTCGCGGCAGCGAAATTGGCGAAGAAAGTTGGCTGCGATTTCGTCGACCTGAAACAGTGCCACCGCTACTTGTTATCGGAGCTTTTGGCGTCGAAAACTCGGCCTGGCGATTACGGTGGATGCTTTGAAAATCGGACGCGATTTATCCGAAATATTGTGACCCGGATTCGTGCTGAAGTCCCCGGACTGATGCTGGTTTCGCGGTTTAACGCCTACGACGGAATTCCATATCGCGGCGAGGGCACGGGCGAGGATTTTATTGGTGTTCCCTGCCGTCATGATCTGCCGCTGGAGGCGGCATTTGGAGTTCATCCCGAGAACCATTTGCAAGTCGATCTGGCGGAACCAATCGCACTAGCTCGCTTGTTGCGAGACTCAGGAATTCAGATTCTCAACGTGACGCTCGGAAATCCCTATGCGAATCCGCATGTGGTGCGGCCCGCCGAATTTCCACCAGTGGATGGATATCACTGCCCGGAACACCCCTTAATTGGGGTCTGCCGGCAGCTACAGATTGCAACCGCGATACAGCAGGCCGTGCCCGACATTCCGGTCGTTGGTAGCGGTTATAGCTGGCTCCAGGAATTCGCCTTACATGTGGGCGCTGCCAATGTTCTGCAACACCGAATCGGCTTTGTCGGCCTGGGGCGTGCTGCATTGTCGCATCCGGATTTCGCTCGAGTTGCACAAGAGACCGGCAAACTCAATCGCAAACAGATTTGTCGCACTTTTTCCTATTGCACCGGACTGATGCGAAATAAACAGCACCCCCTGGGACAGTTTCCGACAGGTTGTCCGCCGTTTGACAAGGATATTTACGGTCCAATCTGGAAAGAAGCGAATGGCGGCCAAGGGATTGTGGACGCCCAAAAGCAGGACTAACCGTTCGAAAGTTGAGTTATTGAACTGCCTGATTGGCGAACTTGCGAACTCTCTTATTGCGAATGGCTCGAATAAACGATACTAAATACATACAGTTCGGTCGAAAACCTGTTCGACGATTCTTCCTACCAGGGAACAGTTGATGTTTTGTTTTGAAGACGCTACAGGGCCTCAAGGCTGGATGCGCCGTCGCGATTTCTTGCGGGCTGGCTTCCTCGGTTTGGGGGGGCTGACACTGGCGGAAATGTTGCGACAGGAAGCGCGAGGAGCTGTCACACCTAACGACGCTGCCGTGATCCTGTTGTTTGTGCATGGTGGCCCCAGTCATTTGGAAACGTACGACCTCAAGCCAGATGCGCCCGATGAAATTCGCGGACCGTTCCGTCCAATTTCTACGAATGTTCCAGGAATTGACATTTGCGAGCATTTGCCGAAACATGCGGAGGTCGCGCATCGCTTTTCGTTAATTCGATCCTGTACGCATGATGAAGCCGACCACTTCGCCGGGCATCGCCGATTCTTAAGTGGGTTCGGAAAGCTGAAACCGGGAACGGGTTACGAATCGTATCACCCGCAAGTCGGAGCCGTGGTTAATCGATTGCTCTACGATCAGCAACCGGGGCTTCCGCCCGCGGTCGCAGTCGGTGGCGTGGTCGTCAACGGTCCCGATTATGCCGCGGGAGTCTCAGAAGGCTATTGGAGCAGCGTCTATCGAGTGCCCATCGTCAACGGAGGTTTGCGGGACGCCAGTTTGACTGTCGATCCTAGTCGCCTGGGGGACCGGCTTGCGTTACGGCAAGGCTTTGACCGATTGCGTCGCGGGCTGGAAGCCTCGGGCACGATGGACGCGATCGATGGATTCAACCATAAGGCCGTCGAGATCCTGACCACGGGAAAGGCCCAACAAGCTTTTGACCTGACGCAAGAAGATCCTCGGATTCGCGATCGGTATGGTGATGGATATGGGCAGGAAGTGTTGACCGCCGTCCGACTGGTTCAGGCTGGCGTCCGTTTTGTGACCGTCCGTGCCCCCGGCAGTGGGGTCGGCACAAAAGCCTATGATTGGGACGACCATGCGGTGAATTGGGATCTGCTTGGAGCCATGCATGCGCGGCTTCCGAAATATGATCACATCGTTTCGACACTGATCAATGATCTGTACGATCGAGGCTTGGATCGGCGGGTCTTGCTGGTCGTCACTGGGGAATTCGGACGGACACCCCGGTTGGAAAACCAAAACGGCAGAATCGGTCGCGATCATTGGCCCAGTGCGATGTCGATTCTCATGGCCGGCGGTGGGATCAAGACGGGGCAAGTCATCGGTGCGACGGACAAGATTGGAGCCCGCCCGAGCCAGCGTCCGCTCGATCCCATCGATATTCTTGCCACAATTTACCGCCACCTGGGCATCGATCCTCAACTGCACATCCCTGATCCGGCCGGCAGGCCGATCGCATTGTCTCACGGGAAACCCATCGCCGAATTGTATTGAAAGAGGGACACTCCATGAGTCGCTTCTGCTTTCCTTCCGTTTGTCTGGTGGGGCTATTGATTTCGGGAAATGCTGTTGCGTTCTCTGCTGAACCTGCCAAGCGGGAACCCGTGACTTTGGAAAATGTTCAGGCTCCGCAGCCAAATCAACTCGACGAACCGCTGGCCAAGGAGTTTTCGCTTGACAAAGCCGTCGATTTCCTCGATTCGGCAGCGTTGAATTGGCAAAAGCAGCGGCAGTGTTTCACTTGTCATACCAATTACGCGTTCCTCTATGCGCGGCCACTCGTGTCTTCGACGGCTCCGGTGCATGCCACTGTTCGGGGATTCGCCGAAGAACTGGTTGAGAAACGCTGGGTGGAAAAGGGGCCGCGATGGGACGCCGAGGTCATCGCGACGGCAGCGGCTCTGGCGGCCAATGATGCGCTCACGACGGGAAAACTGCATCCGACTACGCGGCAGGCGTTGGATAAGATGTGGACTCTGCAGCGCGAGAACGGAGGCTGGACCTGGCTGAAATGCGGCTGGCCACCAATGGAATCCGACGATCACTATGGGGCTTGCCTGGCCGCAGTCGCGGTGAGCGTCGCACCAGAGAATTATCGTCAAACCGACGTGGCGAAGGCCGGCATCGCCAAGCTGAAAGAATATCTGGCAAAGAACCCGTCTCCAACGCTACATCATTCCGCCATGTTATTGTGGGCCTCATCATATGGCACCGATTTCCTGACGCCCGAACAACAACAGGCAACACGCGACAAGCTGATCGCGCTCCAACAGGCGGACGGCGGTTGGTCTCTGCCCACTTTAGGAGATTGGAAACGCGATGACAAATCGCCTCAGTCCGAGGTGAGCGATGGATATGGAACGGGATTTGTCATCTTTGTGCTGCGTCGCACTGGCCTGCCGGCAACGGATGCCCGGTTACAAAAAGGCGTTGTCTGGCTGAAAAACAATCAACGCGAAAGCGGCCGTTGGATTACGCGTTCTCTGAAAAAGGACGGGCACCATTTCATTTCGCATGCTGGCACGGCTTTCGCGATCATGGCAATCAAGTCGTGCGAAGCACCTGCCACAGCCGCCGTGGGGATGAAATAACTGAGTCACAATTCCGTGGAGGACAATGCTTGTGCCGGGGCCCTTTCACTCATACCAGGACACTAACCACTTGGATTTCCGGTCGCTGATCCGCGCGTTAATATTCATAGTGCTGGTCGGAGCAAACGCGACAATCTCGCTCGCAGAGTCTGTTGAAAAGCCTGCGGCAAGTCGCCCGAACGTCTTGTTCATCGCGATTGATGATTTGAACGACTGGATCGGTTGCCTCAAAGGGCATCCGCAGGCGAAGACGCCTCGAATCGATCAGCTTGCGAGTCGCGGAACACTGTTCAGTAATGCCCATTGTCAGGCGCCGTTGTGCAATCCGTCGCGCAGCAGTCTGCTGACAGGCTTGCGGCCGTCAACCACAGGCATCTATGGACTGGCTCCTGGGATTCGAGATGTGGCGGCCTTAAAGCAGACCGTCACATTGCCGCAACATTTCGCGAAGCAGGGCTATTTCACCTCGCATTTCGGCAAAGTTTTTCACGATGGCTCAATTCCCCCGGCGCTTCGCGCCGCCGAATTCGACGTTTGGGGAATTGCTCCCGGGATGCCTTTGCCGCCCAGGAAGTTTGTGGAAACGCCGTCTGAAATCAAACCGATGGATTGGGGAGTGTTTCCGACTGACGATCGAGAACAATGCGATTGGAAGATTGCCGACGCGGCCATCGAGCAGTTGCATTCAATGCCCCAGGGCAAGCCCTTTTTTCTTGCAGTGGGATTTCGATTACCACATGTTCCTTGCTTTGCGTCTCAAAAATGGTTTGATCAATTTCCGGCGGAACAAATCCAATTGCCATTAGTGAACGAACAGGATCGCGACGACATCCCTCCGTTCGCCTGGTTTTTACACTGGAAATTACCCGAGCCTCGTTTGTCGTGGCTGAAGAAAGCTCAACAATGGCGGCCACTCGTACGAGCCTATCTCGCCAGTACGACGTTCATGGACAGTCAGGTGGGACGGGTTCTGGACGAATTGGACAGGACCGGCCTGCGCGAAAACACGATTGTCGTGCTCTGGTCAGATCACGGTTGGCACTTAGGGGAAAAAGGGATCACAGGGAAGAATTCGTTGTGGGAACGGTCAACTCGGGTTCCGTTGATTTTCGCTGGCCCGGGCATCAAACACGGCTCAACCTGCTCGCAACCTGTTGAGCTGTTGGACCTCTATCCGACGCTCATCGATTTGTGCGCATTACCGCCGCAAAACGGCGTGGAAGGGCATAGTCTGGTGCCCCAGCTCAACGATCCGCAAAAACCTCGCATTTGGCCGGCGATTACCACCCACAATCAGAATAATCACACGGTGCGGAGCGAGAACTGGCGCTACATTCGTTATGCGGACGGATCGGAAGAATTGTATGACCACCGTTCCGATCCGCACGAATGGACGAATCTTGCGCAGGATGTCAAATCTGCGCCCAACAAGGCGGAACTGATTCGCTGGTTACCGAGCGTAAATATGCCTCCCGTCCCAAAGAGCGCCCAACGGATTCTGACCAGAAATGGCGACGATTGGTATTGGGAAGGAAGTCGGATCAATCCTTTGGAGCTGGAAAAATAGCTCGGGTTCAAAATGTGGTGTTTTCGCATCTTCCGCGTGGCTTCGGACGAGTTTCGCAAAATACTTGTCGAATCGACGCGGAAATATCGTTTTAAGATATTGGAGTTGTTAGTTCCGAAAAAGTGCACCGTCCGTTCGATTAAGAATTCTTAAGCACGCGATTTTCGGACTAGCAGACTCCGGAAGTCGACGCGATATAATAATGCAGTTCAAATTTGGGCAAGCTGCTCCCTCGATTGCTGATTTCCCTCAGCATTGCAGTTTGCCGGAAGTTTTGAGCTCAGGTATTAAGATCTCGCGCTGACGGGCAGGTCGGGCAGGTTGAGTGCTTGGCATTGGACGCAGGTTGACGTCCCTTTCATCCGACACGGATTGTCGTTTCATTCAGTGTGATAGATCAGATGGATCGTGGTGCGCCTGATCTGGCGGCTCCGTCAAAATCGCAAATCCAAACTCCCGTATTTTTTCTGAATGTTGACTTAGAAACCGCGACAAGACCTCGGCATTGTGCCATCTCCGAGCTAGCCTTAGCTATGGAGAAGCTCAGAACCAAGCTTGTTGCCCGAATCTTATAGTCCGTTCTCATTGAGAGATCATTATGTTGCGCTCCCTCCGGGCTTTGTTCGGAATGAATGACAATCCAGCGAAGGCTTCGCATCGTCGCAGCCTCAAAGATAGCACAGGGACCAGTTCAGAAGCACTTGAAACCCGCATGTTGCTCTCCGCCAGCAACGGCGATCAAAACATCGTAGTCCAACCCACTTATATCGCTGCCACCGACGGAACCTCGGCATCGCCATTGACGACGGCGGGACCAACTGGATATACGCCGGCACAAATCCGAACTGCCTATGGATTTAATAACATCACGTTCGCGAACGGAACAGTCGCGGGTGACGGTAGCGGCACAACGATCGCCATTGTCGATGCGTATGACGATCCGAACATTGCCAATGACTTACATCAATTTGACCTCAAATTTGGTCTGGCTGATCCGGTCTTCACGAAGGTGAATCAAAACGGCGGAAGTGCGATGCCTACTGCGGACGCAGGCTGGGCGGGTGAAATCGCTCTGGATGTGGAATGGGCCCATGCGATGGCCCCCAAAGCAAAGATCCTGCTCGTGGAAGCCAATGATTCTTCGATGAGCAATTTGATGACCGCGGTGAATTATGCCAGGAACGCGTCAGGTGTCGATACGGTTTCGATGAGTTGGGGCGGCAATGAGTTTTCGGGCGAGAAGAACTACGACAGCAGTTTTACGACTCCTGCTGGACACAATGGTGTGACATTTCTTGCATCCAGCGGAGACGCCGGAGCTCCGGTCGGATTTCCAGCGATTTCGCCAAATGTCGTAGGAGTGGGAGGCACCACACTCAACATCAGCAGCGCCGGAGCCTATCTCGGTGAATCCGGTTGGAGCGGCAGCGGCGGGGGATTAAGTGCATATGAAACTCAGCCCGCTTATCAAAAGGGAGTCGTGACACAAAGCTCAACGAAGCGGACGAGCCCTGACGTCTCTTTCGACGCCGACCCGAACAGTGGAGTTGCAGTCTATAATTCTTATGGAAATTCGGCCGGTCTCCCGTGGGAGCACGTCGGCGGAACCAGTGCTGCGGCACCGCAATGGGCGGGGTTGGTAGCCATCGCAGATCAGGGCCGAGCGCTCGCCGGTCTTGGTTCACTGGATGGTGCCACTCAAACATTGCCGAAGATTTATGCCATGGCGAGCACCGATTTCCATGATGTGACGTCGGGGACAAGTACTGGAAGCCCGATGTATTCCGCTCAGGCCGGATATGATCTCGTGACGGGGCGCGGAACTCCGGTGGCCAATCTAGTGGTGAACGATCTTGTTGGTTCGGGATCGACAGGAACTATCACTCCGTCCGCCACTCATTTCCTGGTTACGTCAACTGCGACGACGACGGCCGCAGGCACGTCGTTCAACGTCACGGTGACAGCGTTGAGTGCCTCGAATGCAGTCGTCACGGGTTATGTGGGCTCCATTCAGTTGAACTCGACTGATGCCGCGGGTGTGCTTCCGGCAACCTTTACTTTCACCACGTCAGACAAAGGCGTGCACACGTTTACGGGGCTGGTTTTGAAAACGGCCGGGGCGCAAACAATTCAAGCCACCGATGCGTCAAACAGTTCATTAATGGGCAGCGCTTCCGTGACAATTACGCCTGCTGCCGCGACACATTTGCTCTTCTTGCAGTCCCCCGTGAATGTTGTATCAGGCGTCGTGATCAGTCCGGCTGTGAAAGTCGAAGTTCTTGACGCATACGGCAATCTCGTGACCAGCGACTCGCAGCACGTTGTAACCATCGCCATCGGCGCGAATCCCAGTTCGGGCGTACTGAACGGAACGCTGTCGGCCACGGTCAGCGGAGGTGTTGCGACATTGAGCTCGCTTTCGATCAATCAGGTTGGCAGCGGTTATACTCTGGTCGCGACCTCATCTGGACTGACGTCTGCGACTTCAGCGGGCTTCAATGTCACATCAACTGCCGTTTCGCAAACTCAAGTGATCGAAAGTTTTGATAGTGGTAGCTTGGCGAACTACAGCCAAATTGGAGGTGGGTACTATGCCAGTGCGGCGGTCAATTCCTACACGGCTCATGACGGGCGTTTCGGCCTGATGGATTACAGCGGTTCCGATTGGATCTATCGCACCGATTCGGCGGCACAGGTCAAACAAGGGGATACGATCTCGGTTTGGCTTGCATTTGACCAAATC